>NZ_JAHXBZ010000070.1:0-202 GCF_019448275.1 Streptococcus humanilactis
TCGAAGATAAAGTTAAGGCTGTAAATCCAGATGCAACAGTAGTTGTAGATGATAAAGGAAATGCGACAGTCACAACTCCAGAAGGTAAGACAGCTGTAATTCCAGCAGCAGACGTAACTAAGTCAGCAGCAGATGCAGGTAAAGCAAATGCAGGAAATGCAGTAAACACACCAGCAGCTAAGGTAGAAGTTAAAGATCCAGC
>NZ_JAHXBZ010000071.1:0-202 GCF_019448275.1 Streptococcus humanilactis
CAACAGAAACCCCAACTCCAGCGCAACCAGCTGAAGAAACTCCAGCGTCAGGAGCAACAGAAACCCCAACTCCAGCGCAACCAGCTGAAGAAACTCCAGCGTCAGGAACAACAGAAACCCCAACTCCAGCGCAACCAGCTGAAGAAACTCCAGCGTCAGGAGCAACAGAAACCCCAACTCCAGCGCAACCAGCTGAAGAAAC
>NZ_JAHXBZ010000072.1:0-202 GCF_019448275.1 Streptococcus humanilactis
AAGTAAAGCGAATGGCGGCACTTACGCAACAGGAACGACAGTTAAAGTACCAGGAATTGACAACGACACCTTCACAGTAGGAGAAAATGGAACGTTCAAGATTCCAAATACGAAGTTACCAGACACAGCAACGGCAGGAAGTGTCAGCATCAATGAACCAGGACACAAACCAGCGAGCGTATCCGGACAAACAACGCCAGCG
>NZ_JAHXBZ010000073.1:0-201 GCF_019448275.1 Streptococcus humanilactis
AATCGGAGAAGATGGTAAAGGTAAAGTACCAAACAGTGAATTACCAGACGGTAAGGTTACAAAACCAGGTAAGATTATCGAACCAGGAAAACCAGCTGTTGAAGTTCCTAATGTAACAACCCCAGCTAAAGTAACTCCAACAGTAGACTTGGAACAAGATCCTAAGACTGGTGATGTTACAGTGACACCTAAGAGACCAGA
>NZ_JAHXBZ010000074.1:0-200 GCF_019448275.1 Streptococcus humanilactis
ACAAGTGCGGTAGCGTCTACATCAGCATCAACAAGTGCGGTAGCGTCTACATCAGCATCAACAAGTGCGGTAGCCTCTACATCAGCATCAACCAGTGCGGTAGCCTCTACATCAGCAAGCACTAGCGCGGTAGCTTCTACATCAGCGTCAACAAGTGCAGTAGCCTCTACATCAGCAAGCACAAGCGCCGTAGCGTCTAC
>NZ_JAHXBZ010000075.1:0-200 GCF_019448275.1 Streptococcus humanilactis
TCAATCGCATTTTTAGCGTTTTCTTTACCTACTGGAGTCACTGCTTTAATAGCGTTTGTGCCTGCTGTTTCTTTCTCAGTCACTCCAGCTTGGTCAGTTGCTGCCTCAATAGCCGCCTTAGCCAAATCTGCTGCCGCCTTAGTTGCTTCTTTAGCCTTCGCTTTTTCAGATTGACTCAATTGATCATTCGCATCAATCTC
>NZ_JAHXBZ010000008.1:0-55009 GCF_019448275.1 Streptococcus humanilactis
GGGGTTGCCCCCTGTGAGATATGGAAGTCGCTTAGCTCTAGGGAGTTTAGCTCAGCTGGGAGAGCATCTGCCTTACAAGCAGAGGGTCAGCGGTTCGATCCCGTTAACTCCCATTTTAGCGGGTGTAGTTTAGTGGTAAAACTACAGCCTTCCAAGCTGTTGTCGCGAGTTCGATTCTCGTCACCCGCTTTGAACTTTGTTCTTTGTACCAAGTTTTTAACTTGGGCGCGTAGCTCAGGTGGTTAGAGCGCACGCCTGATAAGCGTGAGGTCGGTGGTTCGAGTCCACTCGTGCCCATAGTGTTTAGTCCATTACTAGAGAATTGATATTATCTTTTCACTAAGAGGACACGGGTTTATTCCCGTATAAACTATTTTGGAGGATTACCCAAGTCCGGCTGAAGGGAACGGTCTTGAAAACCGTCAGGCGTGTAAAAGCGTGCGTGGGTTCGAATCCCACATCCTCCTTTTTATTAACGCGGGATGGAGCAGCTCGGTAGCTCGTCGGGCTCATAACCCGAAGGTCGTAGGTTCAAATCCTGCTCCCGCAATAAGGCTCGGTAGCTCAGTTGGTAGAGCAATGGATTGAAGCTCCATGTGTCGGCGGTTCGATTCCGTCTCGCGCCATTTATATATTTTGGAAGGGTAGCGAAGAGGCTAAACGCGGCGGACTGTAAATCCGCTCCTTCGGGTTCGGGGGTTCGAATCCCTCCCCTTCCATTTTACGGGCATAGTTTAAAGGTAGAACTAAGGTCTCCAAAACCTTCAGTGTGGGTTCAATTCCTACTGCCCGTGTTAATAGAATTATGGCGGGTGTGGTGAAGTGGTTAACACACCAGATTGTGGCTCTGGCATGCGTGGGTTCGATCCCCATCACTCGCCTATTTTATATTATTGGGGTATAGCCAAGCGGTAAGGCAAGGGACTTTGACTCCCTCATGCGTTGGTTCGAATCCAGCTACCCCAGTTACTATTTGCCGGCGTGGCGGAATTGGCAGACGCGCTGGACTCAAAATCCAGTGTCCGCAAGGACGTGCCGGTTCGACCCCGGCCGCCGGTATAGTATTAAAGACAAGGTTTTCGGACCTTGTCTTTTTCTTTTATTTGTTGAATTTGTAACGCTGAGTTACTTAAAATTACTAGTTTTATAACAAATCATCTAATTTATCCGCTAATTTTTGTTGCTTGCTTGGATACAAATGAGAGTATGTATCTATTGTTGTAGTTATAGAAGCATGTCCTAATCTTTCTTTTACGACAAGATAATCTTCTCCTTGGTTTATTAGTAGGGAAGCATGTGAATGCCTGAAGTCATGAATTCTTATTTTTTTTAAAGAACTATCTCTTTGTAATATTTTTTTATATTGTTTTTCGATTGAATCCTTAGTTATCGTAATCGGGCTATTTTGAAATATCTGTAGATCATCTAGGTTGGTTGTAAATTCTTTTAATCTTTCATGCTGTGTTTGCCTCCATTCTTCTAGTGTCTCCACTAGTTTGGTGTTCATGATGATTCTTCGGGTTCCAGCTTTTGTCTTTGTACTACTAATGTGTTCTTCACCTTTTTTAACGTATATTGATTTACTTACATGGATTGTATTTGTAGAAAACTCTATGTCCTTCCACGTTAGAGCAAGAGCTTCTCCGAGTCTTAGACCAGTAAAAAATAGAACTGTGAATAGTAATTTTATATTGTATTCATCGTTGCTAAATAGTGTTAAGAAATGCTTAAATTCTTTTACTGTCCAGAAATTTAATTTTACTTTTTCTATGGGTAATTTTTTCAGTAATCCTACGGGATGTTCCTTGTAAAATCCCTTTCTTAATCCAACATCCAGAATTTTCTTTAGTAAAATTATAATTTTATTAATAGTGTTTGGACTTAGCTTCTTTTCTGAGTTTTGAGTATTTTTATCTCTTAGATGTTCTCTGAATTGATAGATATCTTCATAAGTTAATTTAGCTACATCATCAACTTTTTCAAAATAGTTTTTTATATGCCTGTTATAGTTGTTTTCTTGTGTATCTATATAGCTTTGTTTTCTGTTGTTTATTCTATCCTCTTCTTTTAAGAGATCATAAAGGATATCAATTGATATTTTTGAGTTGAAACTTTTTTCTTTAAGTTCGACACTTCGTAAGTATTGTTCGGCCTCCAATGCTTCTTTTTTAGTTTTGAATCCTTTTCTTACAATTCTACGTTGTTTTAGAGATATTGGATTTATACCATTGGAAACATCAACAATCCAAGTTCCGTCTCTACTTTTACGTAAAGCCATAAGCTACGCTTCTTTCTGGAGTTCAATTCCTAATAGTTCTTCTGCGACACTGGCTGGAATTGTACCAATCCTTTTGTTATCGTAGATGTTAAAACCACGATTCACTAATAGTAATTTGCCGGTATGGATAATCTTTCTTGCAGTTCCTGGAGCAAATCCAAGTTCGATAAGGTCATCTTTTGTTACAGTTTTAATCATGTGATCTCCTTTTCTAATTAGATTAACTAAGGGGAGGATTAACTCCCCTTGTATTTTACTTATTTTTGTTTTACATCTACTAAATGGATAGCATCAGCCTTGTAATACATTGTCGTGCTAATCATAGTAGCTTGTAAATTGTCAAATGTAACTGGTACTTCATCCATTGCTTGGATATAGTCATTATCAACCAAGGCATCTGGATTGTCTACTGAGACTTGGGTTGATTTCTTTTTGAATTGTCCATCCTTGATTGTTACATTGTATTTCCAACCAATGATTTTATCGGTATTAAAACGTCTTTCGCTACCATCTCGGTTTTTGATAATTTCTCCGTTTGCATCTGCTCGGACTTCCGTTTCAAATTTTGGAATGACTTCATCCAATTCAAATTTTGTTCCAATGTTATTAAAATTCCAGTCATTTTGTGAAAGCATTTTTGCCATAGTTAATTTCTCCTTTTAATATTTTCTTTGATTGTAGGGATCAAATCCTCTCGTTTAAAGAGTATTGCTCTTTCTATTAATCCACTTGCTAAATCTGGTGGATATTCCATATTGTTGAGTGCGAGATAGTTAGCTTTCTCATACTCATGCAGTAAGTTATTGTCGTATAGAAATTTATACGCTTTTAGAATAGCTCCTGAACCTTTATAGGTAAACCATTCTAATTTTTGTTCTAGTTCTGTTTTTGATTTTGAAATAATGATAGAGACGGGTTTTGAATGGCCTAAAAACTTTTCCCAAGATCTCAAAGGTTTTGAGAAATAGCTATCACTATAGAACCTCACTTTTTCTTTGAGATATCCCTTGGTAAAGTTGAGAAGATCTATTTCTGAATGCAACCATTCTTGAATGAAGTAGTGAGCTTTTTCTTTCCTAAGTTCTAACTCAGTTCTTATCCAATTTTCTATATACCGCTTGCTGATACCGAGCTTCTCAGCTCGTTCTAAGCGTTTATCGTAAATTCTAAGTCTTTCGTCATCATTGGGTTTTCTCAAATATAAGGTCTGGCCGATTGTTTCATCTCCGTAGGTATTGTAGTAGGTGCTTTTTCCATATATAAAGCGTTTCTTCTGACAAATCTTTAGAAGCTGATTAGGAGTGAAATAGGGTGTTTCATTAAAATCATCTATTGCAATATCAATTCGTCTTACTGAAAAATGATTGTAATTGTAGTAGAGGTTGTTCAAAAACTGTCTTTCGGACAGACTATTTGGATCTAATACCATATCTCTATAGAACTCGAGTGCCTGTCCTGACATGACAAGCATGTAGGACGACTCTTTCGCTCCATAGTAGATACGGATATTCCCATAATGAAGCTGGCTATCATAGTTATAGTATTTAAGGCTCCCTTTATTCTCAATAAATAGGTCATAGTCAAGAAATAGAATGTCTTCGATTATTTCTCTTGGCGAAAATTCAGTCTTATCAAACTGAATTTGAATCCAGTCAAATACAGAACGTAAATGTTCATTTTTTGCCATAGATTTTGATTCAACTTTTTGCTTAATTTTGCCACCCTTAAAATCTCCGAAACCCTTGGAAATACTGAATTCTTTCGATGGTACACCTAACTTGCAGAGGGTGGTGTTACTACACACCCTATCGGTCAAAAATGGTCCGTCCGCATCTACGCTCATTTTCGGCTTTCTGCCTCATGGCTCAGCCGAAAACTCGCTATTAGCCGAACCTATTTTTTGACCTCTTGTTAACAAACCCTAGTAAGCCGGTTTGCATCGACTCTTCAATATCTTGGATTTTCTTTTTTAGGTTGGAATTCTCAATTTTTATCAGTCGTATTTCTCGTTTAAATTCCTGTTTCAAGGCGCTCAGTTCATCGTAGAGCTCATCTATTACTTGGTTTAGGGATTCTTGCTCATTATCTGCTAGACTCCCAAATACGGCTTGTATAGCCTCTTTGAGACCTATTTCAAGTTTTAGGTTAGCTAACTTTTGAAATTGTCTAAGGTCTTCGTCTGTAAAGTCATAGGCAACTGTATAACTTAATTGATGAGTTCTTGGATTTCTACTGATAGGAATTTTAATTTTCTTAAATTCCTTGCCACTTATCTCTCTAATCAGTTGAATCCAATTTTTAAGAGTAGAGGTAGAGTTTAGGCCAGAAATTTGATTGACTAACTCTTTATTGGTCATCTTTTTGTGAAACCTCCGAAATTTTCTTGTGCAACTGAAGAGTTTTCTGTGGTATAATTGTTACATAATATGTTTTGATCTTGGAACGAACGGCACATTTGTTTCAAGATTTTTTATTTTGTCGAATCCTACCTCCTTTATTAAAATTTTTTAAATCGACTACTAGTTACATACGCTTTTACCTCCTTTTATGCTATAATATTCTCAATGGAATATTCAATCTCAAAATAAATATTCCTTATGGAATAATTCTATTTTATACCGTTTAGAATATTTTGTCAAGCTAAAATATACGAATAAGAATATCTATAGGAGAATTATGTATACAGAGGATTATAAATTTTCAGAGAGGTTAAAAACTCTCAGAAAATCAAAAAAGTTAACTCAAGTACAAATATCGGAATTAATTGGAGTTCAACAAGGGACATATTCTCGGTGGGAGAATGGAACGTTAGAACCAGGATTAGAATTCGTTGTGAAATTAGCAAATATCTTTGGGACTACTACAGATTATTTGCTGGGACAAAAACCTTATTCAATTATCAGTAGTTTACCTCTAGAACAATTAGATCTTACCAATATTGCAAACTTTTCAAAGGATGAGTTTGATATTTTGAAACATTCAATAGCAGTTTCGGTGGCAAGAAATAAAATAAAGGCAACAGAACTAAAAGATAGAGTTATAGAAAAAAATCAGTTGTCAGAAAAAGATGCAGAACTTTTGAATAAGATTTTTGAAGAAGTTAAAACTTATTGGGAAAATTAGGAGGACGCTAGTCTTCAAAATTCCCTCCCAAAATGTGTCCAAAATATTGACAGAATTCTAGCTTTTCATTATAGTTCTTATGGAACTTTTTTTCTACAACAAAATAGGCTCCATAATATCCATAGGGGATTTACCCACTACAAATAGTATAGAGCCGGTTTTATTAATGTCCTGCATTTCCTAATAAGTTAACCATGACAACACCAATGATAATCAAAATTAAACCGATAATGCTATAAACATTTAGTGTTTCTTTGAAAATCATTACTGCGATAGAGGCTGTCAAAACTAAACCGACAGCTGACCATGTTGCATAAGCTATTCCTAAAGGAATTTTTTGCATTGCTAGTGAGAGGAAATAGAAACAAACGCCATAGCTAAGTAGGGCAGAAACGGTTGGAATAGGCTTTGTAAAACCGTCTGATAATTTCAAAAGGTTAGTTCCCAATATCTCTCCTACAATGGCGATAAAAAGATAAAAGTATGACATGTCTTTAACCTCCTATATGTCATGTTTTTGCTCTAAGAGCTATTATAGCTATCCGTTTTTTATAAATCTTGGCACAAGTCATGAGAATTTGTAGTAAAACTGTGGCAGACACTTTTTCAGAACCAATAGCTGATAAGTTTATTATATCATAAGATAAATTTTAAAAAAAGTCTTGATTTATTTCAATGTCTTGCGTGGTCTCGATTTTACTGGTAAAATTACTTTTAAGAACTTTAAAAAAGAGGTTTCTATATTTGACAAAACAATGACTTGTTGTCCCGAATGTGGGCATCCTTTGGAGAAAAAATTTTTAAAAGATGAGGGAGATATTCCTTATTGTTCACAATGTGCGAGTTTTCGTTTTCCAGTCTTTAATACAGCAATTAGTGCGATTTTATTTAATGAAAAACATGATAAGATTCTCTTGATTAAGCAATATGACATGGCTGAGCATATTTTGCTAGCTGGTTATGTGTCTAATGATATTCACAACCAATTTCTACAATCATTAAAGGCAATTAATTTAGCCTCTCTTATTACGGATATGGGTAATAAAATTGCACAAAACTAGTCCAAAACTCTTTTTAATAAGGAGTATACTTTCTAGCATTTTATAGTTACTAAAAAGTATCTAAACTTTGGAAGTGATACTAAGTTTTAAAAAATATTATGGAAAAAAAGCTTATAAAATCAATATTTCTGAGATTTAAAACTAATAATATTAGACTCAAAATCCAGTGTCCGCAAGGACGTGCCGGTTCGACCCCGGCCGCCGGTATAGTATAGAGTTAAGGAACGTTGATAAATCTTCGTTCCTTTTTGTATTATTTTTGGTATAATAATAGTTATTCAAAATTTATTATGAAAGTGTAGGGAAGTATGTCTCGTTCTATCGATTTATTAAAATATCGGTATTTGAAAAATATTAAAGAAAATCCTGAATTGTTTATCGGGATTGAGCTGGAATATCCTGTTGTAAACTTGGAAGGGGATACTACAGATGTTGAAGTTATCAAGCACTTATTCCGATATTTAGTTTCTTCTTTGGATTTTACTATCGAAAAGGTTGATGATTTTGGAAATCCTATACAGTTAGTGGATCCAGTAAGTCAGGATGCTATTTTATTTGAAGTTTCCTATACTACGATTGAGTTTGCATTTGGTAAGGTTGAAACGATACAAGAGGTTGAAGAACGTTTTAGTATTTATATGGAAGCAATCCAGAAAAAATTAGCTGAATCAAATCATGCTATTGTTGGCTGCGGCATTCATCCCAACTGGGATAAAAATGAGAATTCTCCAGTTGCTTATCCACGTTATCAGATGTTGATGGATTATTTGAATTTGAGTAGGAATGTGACTGAATCAGACTTACATCATTTCCCTGAATATGGTGCTTTTATCTGTGGGAGTCAGGTTCAGATGGATGTTTCAAAGTCCAACTACTTACGGGTAATTAATGCTTTTACTCAAATTGAAGCGGCTAAGGCTTATTTATTTGCGAACTCTGAGTTTTCGGGTGCAGATTGGGATACGAAAATTTCAAGGGATATTTTCTGGGAAGAATCGATGCATGGTCTCTATCCAGAAAACGTCGGGGTCAATGCTAGACTCTTTAACGATGAGGATGATTTTTTTGATTATCTAGATCATTCTGCAATTTTTACTGCAGAACGTGATGGACAAACCTATTATTTTTATCCGATTCAGACTAGGGACTATTTGGCTACATCTGAAATCCAAGCCTATGATCTTAATGGGGATGAGATTCTTATTTACCCTCAAGAGAAAGACTTTGAAACTCATCGTAGTTACCAGTACCAGGACTTAACGACTCGAGGAACGGTTGAGTTTCGTAGTGTGTGTACCCAACCTCTAGATAGAACCTTCGCTTCAGCAGCTTTTCACTTGGGATTATTAGTTAATTTGGATAAGTTAGAAGCTTACTTAGAAACTGCACCTTTCTTTAAAAAATTTCGGCGAAATTATAAGTTTTTAAGGCGACAATTTTCTAAGAAGAATCTTACAGATGAGGAAGAAACTGCGATTATTGAAATTTCCAAAGACTTACTCCTGCTAGCTGAGGAAGGACTGGAGATGAGAAATAAGCAAGAAATGACCTACTTACAGCCTTTGAAAGAAGAATTGAGCCTATAATTTTTCTTATAAAGGGAGAATTTTCTGAAAAATCATGATATAATGGAAGAGACTATAGATAAAGGATAGAGAGTAATGACATTAGTTTATCAATCAACGCGTGATGCCAACAATACAGTAACTGCTAGCCAAGCTATTTTGCAAGGTTTGGCAACGGACGGTGGTTTGTTTACACCACTTATTTATCCAAAGGTAGATTTGGATTTTGCAAAATTGAAAGATGCTTCCTATCAGGAAGTTGCTAAGTTAGTTTTGTCAGCATTTTTAGATGACTTTACAGCTGAGGAGTTGGACTACTGTATCAACAATGCTTACGATAGCAAATTTGATACTCCAACTATTGCACCATTAGTGAAATTAGATGGACAATACAATTTGGAACTTTTTCATGGTTCAACGATTGCCTTTAAGGATATGGCCTTGTCTATATTGCCATACTTTATGACGACTGCTTCTAAGAAACATGGTTTGGAGAATAAGATTGTCATCTTGACAGCGACATCTGGTGATACTGGGAAAGCTGCTATGGCGGGATTTGCGGACGTGCCTGGAACTGAGATTATCGTCTTTTATCCAAAGGATGGTGTCAGCAAGGTACAAGAGTTGCAAATGACCACGCAGACTGGCGATAATACTCATGTTATCGCCATTGATGGTAACTTTGATGATGCGCAAACTAACGTGAAGTATATGTTTAATGATGTGGCTCTTCGTGAAAAGTTGGCTACCAATAAACTGCAATTTTCATCAGCAAACTCTATGAATATTGGTCGTTTGGTGCCACAGATTGTTTATTATGTTTATGCCTATACTCAGTTGGTCAAGACTGGTGAGATTGTGGCTGGTGATAAGGTCAACTTCACAGTACCAACAGGAAACTTTGGAAATATCTTGGCTGCTTTTTATGCTAAACAAATCGGTCTTCCAGTTGGTAAATTGATCTGTGCTTCAAATGACAACAATGTTTTGACAGACTTCTTCAAGACACGTGTTTACGATAAGAAACGTGAGTTTAAGGTAACAACTAGCCCATCTATGGATATCTTGGTATCTTCAAACTTGGAGCGTTTGATTTTCCATCTTTTGGGTAATGATGCGGTTAAAACAGCTGAACTCATGAATGCCTTGAACAAGCAAGGACAATATGAGTTGACAGACTTTGATGCGGAGATTCTTAACCTCTTTGCAGCAGAATATGCGACTGAGGAAGAAACAGCAGCAGAAATCAAGCGTATCTATGAGTCAGATTCTTATATCGAGGATCCACATACGGCAGTTGCCTCGGCAGTTTATAAGAAATACCAAGCGGCTACTGGCGATGTGACTAAGACAGTGATTGCTTCAACAGCGAGTCCATACAAGTTCCCAGTGGTTGCAGTAGAAGCTGTAACTGGAAAATCAGGGCTTGGCGACTTTGAAGCTTTGGCTCAATTACATGATATTTCAGGAGTGGCAGTGCCGCCAGCAGTTGATGGCCTTGAAACAGCTCCAGTTCGTCATAAGACAACTGTGGCGGCTGCTGACATGCAAGCAGCCGTTGAGGCTTATCTAGGACTTTAAGACAGAGGGAGTAAACTCGGTTGGGAAACTAACTGAGTTTCTTTTCATCAGGAGGAAGGATTGTTTAAGAAAAATAAAGACATTCTTAATATTGCCTTGCCAGCTATGGGCGAAAACTTTTTGCAGATGCTCATGGGGATGGTGGATAGTTATCTGGTTGCTCACTTGGGCTTAATCGCTATTTCAGGTGTTTCAGTAGCTGGCAATATTATCACGATTTATCAGGCGATTTTTATCGCTCTGGGAGCTGCTATTTCCAGTGTTATTTCAAAAAGTTTGGGGCAGAAGGATCAGTCTAAGCTAGCCTATCATGTGACTGAGGCGTTGAAGATTACCTTATTATTAAGTTTCCTTTTAGGAACTTTGTCCATCTTCGCTGGGCAAGAGATGATAGGACTTTTGGGAACTGAACAGACTGTGGCCGAAAGTGGTGGACTCTATCTATCTTTGGTAGGCGGATCGATTGTTCTTTTGGGATTCATGACCAGTCTGGGTGCCTTGATTCGTGCAACGCATAATCCACGTCTGCCTCTCTATGTTAGTCTCTTGTCAAATGCTTTGAATATTCTCTTTTCCAGTCTAGCTATTTTTGTTCTTGATATGGGGATAGCTGGTGTTGCTTGGGGGACAATTCTGTCTCGTTTGGTTGGTCTTGTGATTTTATGGTCCCAATTAAAGTTGCCTTTTGAGAAACCGACTTTTGGTTTAGATAAGGAACTATTGACTTTAGCTTTACCAGCAGCTGGAGAGCGGCTTATGATGCGAGCTGGAGATGTCGTTATCATTGCCTTGGTTGTTTCTTTTGGAACGGAGGCAGTGGCTGGGAATGCAGTTGGAGAAGTCTTGACCCAGTTTAACTATATGCCTGCCTTTGGTGTGGCTACAGCAACAGTCATGCAAGTGGCACGAGCGGTTGGAGAAGATGATTGGAAAAGAGTCGCTAGTTTGAGCAAACAAACCCTTTGGCTTTCTCTGGTACTCATGTTACCCTTGACCTTCAGTATCTATGCTTTGGGTATACCACTAACTCATCTCTATACGACTGATCCTCTAGCGGTTGAGGCTAGTGTTCTAGTGACACTTTTTTCACTCCTTGGTACTCCTATGACGATAGGAACAGTCATCTATACAGCAGTCTGGCAGGGTTTGGGAAATGCTCGGCTTCCCTTTTATGCGACAAGTATAGGAATGTGGTGTATCCGCATAGGAACAGGATATCTGATGGGGATTGTTTTTGGTTGGGGCTTGCCTGGTATTTGGGCAGGGACTCTCTTGGATAATGGTTTCCGCTGGTTATTTCTACGCTATCGTTACCAGCGCTATATGAGCTTGAAAGGATAGGAAATGCAAAAAACAGCTTTTATTTGGGATTTAGACGGGACTTTATTGGACTCTTATGAAGCAATTTTGTCAGGGATTGAGGAAACTTTTGCTCAGTTTTCTATTCCTTATGATAAGGAGCAGGTGAGAGAGTTTATCCTCAAGTATTCGGTGCAGGATTTGCTTGTGCAGGTGGCAGAAGAGAGAAAGCTGGATGTGGAAATGCTCAATCAAGTGCGTGCTCAGAGTCTGGCTGAGAAGAATGCTCAGGTAGTCTTAATGCCAGGTGCGCGTGATGTGCTAGCTTGGGCAGAGGAATCAGGAATTCAGCAGTTTGTTTACACTCATAAGGGAGACAATGCTCTTACCATTCTCAGAGACTTGGGTTTGGAATCTTATTTTACAGAGATTTTAACCAGTCAGAGTGGCTTTGCGCGCAAGCCTAATCCGGAAGCGGCTACCTATCTGTTAGACAAGTATCAGTTGGATCCTGAGAAAACCTATTATATAGGGGATCGGACTCTGGATGTGGAATTTGCTCAGAATAGTGGGATTCAAAGTCTTAACTTTTTAGAGTCGTCTTATGGAGGCAATCACAGGATTCAAGCCTTAGCAGATATTTCCCGTATTTTTGAGGCTGAGCTATAAAAAGATTGTGTCAGTTTTGTGACAGAGACCTAACAAACTATTTCAAGTAACCGAGTTTGTTACAAGGAATAGACAGTTCTGTTAAATAGGCCCGAGAGGGCTTTTTTTCTGCATTTTTTGTGTTATCATAGACAGGTACTCATTTGAAAGGAATTTGAAAGAATGAAGAAAAGAATATTATTAGCCTCAACAGTAGCCTTGTCGTTTGCCCCAGTATTGGCAACCCAAGCAGAAGAACTTCTTTGGACTGCACGTAGTGTTGAGCAAATCCAAAATGATTTGACTAAAACGGATAACAAAACAAGTTATACCGTTCAGTATGGTGATACCTTGAGCACAATTGCAGAAGCCTTGGGTGTAGATGTCACAGTTCTTGCGAATTTGAATAAAATCACCAATATGGACCTGATTTTCCCAGAAACCGTTTTGACAACGACTGTCAATGAAGCAGAAGAAGTAACAGAAGTTGAAATCCAAACTCCTCGAGCAGCTTCTAGTGAGGAAGTGACAACTGCGACAGCAGATTTGACAACCAATCAAGTGACCGTTGATGCTCAAACTGTTCAGGTTGCAGATCTTTCTCAACCGATTGCAGAAGCTCCAAAAGCGGTAGAAACTACAAGAACAAAAGAAGTGGCATCAAGTTCAGAAGTTGCAGAGACAGTTACTACTGCAGAAGAAGTCGCGCCATCTACAGGAAATTCTGTTTCAGAGAAGCAAATAGCCGAAACAAGCAATGCAGTTGCAGAAGCAGCTCCTCAGGCAACGACTCCAGCTGAGAAAGAGGAAACACAAGCAAGCCCTCAGGCTGAGTCAACAGTGGAAACAACTACAACTCCAGTAGAAGAAAAAGCAATAGAAACAACTGCAACAAGTTTAGAAGAAGTAAAAGAAGTAGCATCAAGTGAAGCTACACCAGCAGTTTCTACTTATCAACTAGAAGAGAAGAAAACAGTTTCAACAACTTACGCGGCTCCAGCAGCGCCCGATTATGCTGGACTTGCGGTAGCGAAATCTGAAAATGCAGGCCTTCAACCACAAACAGCTGCCTTTAAAGAAGAAATTGCTAACTTGTTTGGCATCACATCCTTTAGTGGTTACCGTCCAGGAGACAGTGGAGATCACGGAAAAGGTTTGGCTATCGACTTTATGGTACCAGAAAGCTCAGAACTAGGGGATAAGCTTGCGGAATACGCTATTCAAAACATGGCCAGCCGTGGAATTAGTTACATTATCTGGAAACAACGTTTCTATGCTCCATTCGATAGCAAATATGGACCAGCTAATACTTGGAACCCAATGCCAGACCGTGGTAGTGTGACAGAAAACCACTATGACCACGTTCACGTTTCAATGAATGGATAAACCAGACTTGGTAATATCATTTTGACGAATGAGATCTAGCTTTCGTGATAGGAAGCGAGTCTCGTTCGTTTTTTCTTTGTCATACTCTTCGAAAATCTCTTCAAACCACGTCAGTTTTATCTGCAATCTCAAAGCTGTGCTTTGAGCAACCTACGGATAGCTTCCTAGTTTGCTCTTTGATTTTCATTGAGTATCAATATGGATGGAGAATGGAAGTTACCATTTTGTAATGATTGAAGCAACATTCTTGCAATTTATTTTACTTTGTATTATACTTGATTAGTCAACTATTGATAAGTCAACAGAAAGAAGGAAGAAATGTTAGAGATTCAAGATTTACTTTATCAACTCCGCTTGTCTGAGCAAGCGAGCACGCAATTGTTTGAAAAAAGACTTGGGATTAGTTTGACACGGTATCAGATTTTATTATTTTTGCTGAAGCATTCCCCTTGTAATCAAATAGCGGTTCAGGAGCGTTTGAAGATTGATCAGGCTGCTTTGACCCGACATTTCAAAATTCTGGAAAAGGAAGGTTTGGTGGAGCGTCATCGTAATCCTGAAAATCAGCGAGAAGTGTTGGTGGAGGCTACGAAGTATGCCAAAGAGCAGTTAGTTGTGAATCCGCCTCTGCAGCATATCAAGGTTAAGGAAGAGATGGAAAGTATCTTAACAGAGTCTGAAAGAACAGAACTCAGCCGTTTAGTAAATAAATTGGTTTTGGGTATTGAAAATATAGAAATTTAAGGAGAAATAGATGTCAATTATTACAATCATTTTAGCAACGATTGTTGCTTTGGAGCATTTTTACATTTTTTATTTGGAAAGTATTGCAACGCAATCAGATGCAACCAGTCGAGTATTTAACATGGAAAAGGAAGAACTGGCTCGTCCGTCTGTAAGTTCATTGTTTAAAAATCAAGGGATTTATAATGCTCTGTTAGGAGTCTTTCTCTTGTATGGGATTTATTTCTCACAGAATTTAGAAATTGTGACTATTTTTGTTTTATTTGTGTTTGGTGCTGCGGCTTATGGCTCTCTCACAGCAGATAAGAAAATTATTTTGAAGCAAGGTGGACCAGCTATTTTGGCCTTGATTAGTATTTTACTCTTTAAATAAGTTCAAAGGTCAATCTTAGTCTTTCTAGTCCTTTTCACTCCAGAATAAGGAAAATATGTTATACTTGTTTTTAAGAAAAAAGTCTCATTGAATTGGTTTTGAGGAGTTAGAAATGAAAGTATTAGTGACAGGTTTTGAGCCCTTTGGAGGGGAAAAGGTCAATCCAGCTTTGGAGGCCATTAAAGGTTTACCATCTGAAATTCATGGTGCTGAGGTTCGTTGGCTAGAGGTGCCGACAGTTTTTCACAAATCGGCCCAAGTATTGGAAGAAGAGATGAGTCGTTATCGACCTGACTTTGTCCTTTGTATTGGCCAAGCTGGTGGAAGGTCTAGCTTGACACCTGAGCGAGTGGCTATTAATCAAGACGATGCACGCATTCCTGATAATGATGGTAATCAACCGATTGACCTTCCCATTCGAGCGGATGGTGCTTCGGCCTACTTTAGTAGTTTGCCAATTAAAGCGATGGTTCAAGCTATAAAAAAAGAGGGCTTGCCGGCCTCTGTTTCCAATACGGCAGGGACTTTTGTCTGCAATCATTTGATGTATCAGGCTCTCTATTTGGTAGAAAAGAAATTTCCACATGTTAAGGCAGGTTTTATGCATATTCCTTATATGATGGAACAGGTGGTGAATCGACCGACTACCCCAGCTATGAGTTTAGTGGATATTAGGCGAGGGATAGAAGCGGCAATCGGCGCCATTATCGAACATGGAGATCAGGACCTCAAGTTGGTAGGCGGAGAAACTCATTGATAGAAAAAAGCTTGAGGGAACAACCTTCAAGCTTTTGGACGTTTTCGAGCCAGTACTGCTCGGTAGAAAATTATTTTATTGATTTGAATGTAGGGTAGGAGTGAGAAACTAGCAATTCCAAAAGTAATCCAATTGAGGAAGTACCAAGGAAGGAGTTGTAAGTCTAGAATAAAGCGCTGAAATTTGTAGCCTTTCATCAGGAAATGGCTGGTTTTAAGGATTTGCCCTGGTTTAGCTTGGCCCAAGTCTAGGGTGTCACAGAGGAGAAATTCTACCTGCGAATAGGCATAGTATTGTGGAATATAGAGACTATTTCCGACAATCATCAAGAGGATACTTGCTAGAAAGTAAAGACCAAAGGTCATGAGGAAACGCTCGGTTTCAATTGACGTGAGATCCAGATTGGGAAACTCAGGGTGAAGGACAACGAATTTCTTTGCTAGAAAGCTACTGTAAAAAAGAAAGTAAATTCCGAGCAAACTAGGAATGCTCCATAAAAAGAGATAGAAGCGTTTGAGAAGGAGAGTCAAAAAGGTTTGTGAAAAGTGCTCTTCATTAAAGAGAGTAAGACTATTTTTGACGGATAGTTCTGTATCTGGATTCTTGATGAGTTTTAGGGTTGTATAGACTGAACTGGTTAGAAGTATTGCCCCGATAAAGGAGACTAATAGTGGAAAAAGGTAGGCTTGAAATACATGGCCAAACACGCTTAAAAAGGGTTGTTCTAAAACACTCTCGTTGAGGCGCTCTAAGGGATTGAGGAAGCCAGACAAGATGAGCAGTATGCTAGGTAAGAGATAGACGAGAAAGAGGCGGGGATTTTCAGCCTGAAATTGTCTGGCTTGCAGACGAACAGTTTTTAAATCAATTTTTGGGTATTTCATTCTCTCATTATACCATAGTTCGTGACAGTTCCTACTTTTTTTGATAAAATCATACAGTATGCCCTTGGGCACAAAGTATGAACTGGGACTGTTTTTCCCAGCTTCGGAGGTAAAAAATGTCAGATTCACCAATCAAATATCGTTTGATTAAGAAAGAAAAACACACGGGAGCTCGTCTGGGAGAAATCATCACTCCCCACGGCACCTTCCCAACACCTATGTTTATGCCAGTTGGAACTCAAGCCACTGTCAAAACTCAGTCACCTGAAGAGTTGAAGGAGATGGGTTCGGGAATTATCCTATCAAACACCTATCACTTGTGGCTTCGTCCTGGAGATGAACTCATTGCACGCGCTGGTGGTCTCCACAAGTTCATGAATTGGGACCAGCCTATTTTGACAGATAGTGGTGGTTTTCAGGTTTATTCCTTAGCAGATAGCCGCAATATCACAGAAGAAGGAGTAACCTTTAAAAACCATCTCAATGGTTCTAAGATGTTCCTATCGCCAGAAAAAGCCATCTCTATTCAGAATAATTTGGGTTCAGACATCATGATGTCCTTTGACGAATGTCCTCAGTTTTATCAACCTTACGACTACGTTAAGAAATCAATCGAGCGTACCAGCCGTTGGGCTGAGCGTGGTTTGAAGGCTCATCGTCGTCCGCATGACCAAGGGTTATTTGGGATTGTGCAGGGGGCAGGATTTGAAGACCTGCGTCGCCAATCAGCTCATGACCTTGTCAGCATGGGCTTTCCAGGTTACTCTATCGGTGGTTTAGCGGTGGGAGAAACCCACGAAGAGATGAATGCGGTCTTGGACTTTACAACTCAACTGCTGCCTGAAAATAAACCTCGTTATCTGATGGGTGTGGGAGCGCCAGATAGTTTGATTGATGGGGTGATTCGTGGGGTGGATATGTTTGACTGTGTCTTGCCGACTCGTATCGCTCGTAATGGGACTTGTATGACCAGTCAAGGACGTTTGGTTGTAAAAAATGCCCAGTTTGCTGAGGACTTTACGCCACTGGATCCTGAATGTGATTGCTACACATGTAAGAACTATACACGCGCCTACCTTCGTCACCTGCTCAAGGCTGATGAAACCTTTGGTATTCGCTTGACTAGCTACCACAATCTTTACTTCTTGCTTAACCTGATGAAGCAAGTGCGACAAGCCATCATGGATGACAATCTCTTGGAATTTCGTGAGTATTTTGTTGAAAAATATGGCTATAATAAGTCAGGCCGTAATTTCTAAAATGGAATGGATATAAGCTAAAAATCCTAAGTTTTCTCTTAGGATTTTTCTTCTTTTTTTGATAGAATAAAGTGTACAATGAAAGGAAGAATAAACTCGTATGCGCATTAAATGGTTTTCCTTGATTAGGATTACAGGTTTACTTTTTGTACTCTTGTATCACTTCTTTCAGACCATCTTTCCTGGAGGATTTTTCGGGGTAGATGTCTTTTTCACATTTTCAGGTTTCCTGATTACGGCTCTACTCATCGAAGAATTTTCTAAAAATCATGAAATTGATTTGATTGGATTTTTTAGAAGACGCTTTTATCGGATTGTGCCACCTGTGGTTTTGATGGTCTTGGTAACCATGCCCTTTACCTTTCTAGTTCGACAAGATTATGTAGCTGGAATTGGTGGCCAGATTGCGGGTGTTTTAGGCTTTATGACTAACTCCTATGAACTTCTAACAGGTGGGAGTTATGAATCTCAGTTCATTCCTCATTTGTTTGTTCATAATTGGAGCTTGGCCGTTGAGGTTCACTACTATATTCTTTGGGGATTGGCAGTTTGGTTCTTATCCAAACAGGCTAAATCAAATGGTCAGTTGAAGGGGATGATCTTTCTCTTATCTGCTGCTGCCTTCTTGATTAGTTTCTTCTCCATGTTTATTGGTAGTTTTCTAGTAACCTCTTATTCCTCTGTTTACTTCTCCAGTTTAACTCATGTCTATCCATTCTTTTTGGGAAGTATCCTAGCAACGATTGTAGGCGTTCGTCAGACGACTTCCCTCGTCAAGCAGTTGGATAAAATCTGGGATTTACGAAAGACCCTGTTGATTTTTACAGGAGGTTTTGCCTTCTTATTCATTTTGACCTTCTTTGTCAAATTTACCTATCTTTTTGCTTATCTTGTCGGCTTTTTGCTTGCCAGTCTTGCTGCCCTTACTATGATTCTGGCGGCGCGTGTCTTACATGAAAAGACACCTTATGTGCAGGAGCCAAAGATTATCAGCTTTTTAGCAGATACTAGTTATGCGGTTTATCTCTTCCATTGGCCTTTCTATATTATTTTCTCACAGTTGACATCAAATCTTCTTGCTGTGTTACTGACTTTGATTTTTTCTTATGGCTTTGCCAGCCTATCATTTTATGTGTTGGAACCTTGGATTGCAGGAAAGAATACACCTATTTTACAAACTCTTCGTCCTCTGCCTCACATTCACACAATCCTTGTAGCGAGTACAGGAATCTTGGCCTTCATTGTCCTCTTAGTGACTTTGTTGGCACCACAAGTGGGAGCTTTTGAGACAGATTTGACTGTCAATGGTTTGAAGCAAGCTGCAACAAATATTAGCCAGACCAAGGTGATGACAGAACGGGCAGATGCAAATAGTTTGGGGATTGCTGATGGCACTATGTTAATTGGTGACTCGGTGGCTTTAAGGGCAAATACAGCCCTACAGACAGCCCTTCCTGGAGCACAGATTAACGCGCAGGTCAGCAGAACAACCAAGACCGCCAATGAAATCATGCTCAACAATAGCCAGAATAAATTTCTACCAAAGATGGTGGTCATTGCGACTGGGGTAAATAATCCTGAAAATTACAAGGAAGATTGGGATAGTATCGTGAAAAATCTTCCTAAGGGACACCATATGGTTTTGGTGACTCCTTATGAGGGGGATAAGACAAAAGAGACCTATGCTATCGTTGAGAAGGCTGCTGCTTATATGAGAGAATTGGCAGAGAAGACTCCTTATATCACGATAGCTGATTGGAATCAAGTTGCGAAAGAGCATCCAGAAATTTGGACTGGAACAGACCAAGTCCATTTTGGAAGTGACAACAGTAAAATTGAAGCAGGAGCTAAATTGTATGCAGATACCATTGCCACAGCCTTGCAAACAGCTCAAGACAAGCCGGTCAAATCAAAATAACTTGTATTAAAAAGAGAAGAGTTGGAGAAATCCAGCTCTTTTAAAATATATCTAGAAAATAGGTCTATACCATTTACAAATGAATCAGAAAGGTTTATAATGTAATTGACATAATAAATATCAAAAGTAATCTTTTAAGGAGGTCATTATTATGCCTAATTACGTTAAAGCGGATCAGTTTTTCTATCCATTTGGCATTCGTCGCGGTGGGTACCTGGAACTTGTTGATGGCAAGTTTGGGGAACATGTGGATCAAATTCCTGAAGGAGCAGAGGTTCTTGACTATACTGGTTATAGCATTGCACCAGGTCTTGTGGATACTCATATTCATGGATATGCAGGTGTAGATGTGATGGACAACAACATTGAAGGTACATTGCATACTATGAGTGAAGGACTTCTTAGTACCGGTGTTACCAGTTTCTTGCCCACAACTTTAACAGCCACTTATGAGCAATTGCTTGCAGTCACTGAAAATCTTGGAAACCGTTATAAAGAAGCAACAGGTGCTAAGATTCGTGGGATTTATTATGAAGGTCCATATTTCACAGAAACTTTTAAGGGGGCACAAAATCCAACTTATATGAGAGACCCGGGTGTTGAGGAGTTTCATTCTTGGCAGGATGCTGCAAAAGGGATGCTAAATAAGATCGCTATTGCACCAGAACGTGATGGGGTGGAAGATTTTGTACGTACTATTACAGGTGAAGGTGTGACAGTTGCACTTGGACACTCAGATGCGACATTTGAACAAGCTAAGAAGGCAGTTGATGCTGGAGCTAGTGTATGGGTACATGCCTATAATGGGATGCGTGGTTTAACACACCGCGAACTAGGTATGGTAGGAGCTATGTATGAGCTCCCACATACTTACGCAGAATTGATTTGTGATGGTTATCACGTAGATCCAAAAGCTTGTGAGATTTTACTTAAGCAAAAGGGGACAGAAAACATCGCTCTTATTACGGACTGTATGACAGCTGGTGGGCTTGAAGATGGTGACTATATGTTGGGAGAATTCCCTGTTGTAGTAGCAAATGGAACTGCACGTCTCAAATCTACTGGTAATTTGGCAGGTTCTATCCTCAAACTTAAAGATGGTATGAGAAATGTAGTCGAGTGGGGTATTGCGAATCCGCATGAAGCGGTCATGATGGCCAGCCTTAACCCAGCCAAATCTGTTCACATTGATGATGTTTGTGGTCAAATCCGTGAAGGATATGATGCAGACTTTATCGTATTAGATAAAGATTTGGAATTGGTAGCAACCTACCTAGACGGTGTGAAACGTTATCAAGCATAAGAGAGAAAGCAGGAGTTAGAGACTAGCTTCTGCTTTTTTATCTATATTGCTTTACCAGTAAATAAAAAAGTTAAAAAAATCACAAAAAATCTTGAACAAACAAATGAAAAGGCTTACAATTATGGTATAAATAGTACAAATAAAAAAACGGAGGAGTGCTTTATGAAAGCCTATACTTATGTTAAACCAGGACTTGCTTCTTTTGTTGATGTAGACAAACCAGTGCTTCGCAAGCCAACAGACGCTATTGTGCGTATCGTAAAAACTACTATTTGTGGAACAGACCTCCATATTATCAAAGGGGATGTTCCCGCTTGCCAAAGTGGTACCATTCTTGGTCACGAAGGGATTGGGATTGTTGAAGAAGTTGGGGAAGGAGTTTCGAATTTCAAAAAAGGCGACAAGGTCTTGATTTCTTGTGTCTGTGCCTGTGGTAAATGCTACTACTGTAAAAAAGGAATTTATGCCCACTGTGAAGACGAAGGGGGCTGGATTTTCGGTCACTTGATTGATGGTATGCAGGCTGAATATCTACGTGTCCCTCATGCAGATAACACTCTTTACCACACTCCAGAAGACTTGTCAGATGAAGCCTTGGTTATGCTATCAGACATTCTGCCTACTGGATATGAAATTGGTGTCCTAAAAGGGAAAGTGGAACCTGGTTGTAGTGTAGCCATTATTGGTTCAGGACCAGTTGGATTGGCTGCTCTTTTGACGGCTCAATTCTACTCACCAGCAAAATTGATTATGGTGGACTTAGACGATAACCGCTTGGAAACTGCTGTATCATTCGGTGCGACTCACAAGGTTAATTCTTCAGACCCTGAAAAAGCCATTAAAGAAATTTATGATTTGACAGATAGACGTGGTGTGGATGTCGCTATCGAAGCTGTTGGTATTCCTGCAACATTTGATTTCTGTCAAAAGATTATCGGTGTAGACGGAACGGTTGCCAACTGTGGTGTGCATGGTAAACCAGTTGAATTCGATTTAGATAAACTTTGGATTCGCAACATCAATGTAACAACTGGTTTGGTATCTACAAATACCACTCCACAATTGTTGAAAGCACTTGAAAGTCATAAGATTGAACCAGAAAAATTGGTAACTCACTATTTCAAACTAAGTGAAATTGAAAAAGCCTATGAAGTCTTCAGTAAGGCAGCAGACCACCATGCCATCAAGGTCATTATCGAAAACGACATTTCAGAAGCCTAGGTAGTAAAAACATTTTGGAACATAAGCAAATAGAAATTCAGTCATCCATCAGATGGCTGGATTTTTTATCAAGAAATTAAGAAATGAGCATATTTCTTTCCTTGTCTAGCGGAATTAGTTATAATATACGGTACAAAGGAATGAATGAATATGTATCGTGTTATAGAAATGTACGGAGATTTTGAACCGTGGTGGTTCTTAGAAGGTTGGGAAGAAGATATTGTAGCAAGTAGAAAATTTGACCAGTATTATGATGCTCTCAAATACTACAAAACTTGCTGGTTTAGATTGGAACAAGAATCCCCTCTTTATAAAAGTAGAAGTGATTTGATGACCATTTTTTGGGATCCAGAAGACCAACGCTGGTGTGATGAATGTGATGAGTATTTACAACAATACCATTCTTTGGCTCTTTTGCAGGATGAGCAGGTTATTCCAGATGAAAAACTACGCCCAGGCTATGAAAAACAAACAGGTAAGGAAAGGCACCGTTCTTGCCGTATGAAATTAAAATAGAGAAAAAGTAACTTTTTTTGGAGTTGCTTTTTATTTTTTCCAAATCTTTGCGAATAGTATAGGTGAGGAGGTAAGTATGGTTCAAGAAATTGCACAAGAAATCATTCGGTCGGCTCGGAAAAAAGGGGCGCAGGATATTTATTTTGTCCCTAAGCTCGACGCCTATGAGATTCATATGAGAATAGGAGACGAGCGTTGTAAAATCGGTTGTTATGACTTTGAAAAATTTGCGGCTGTCATCAGTCATTTCAAGTTTGTGGCGGGTATGAATGTGGGAGAAAAGAGACGTAGTCAACTTGGTTCCTGTGATTATGAATATGACCAGAAGATGGCGTCCCTACGTTTGTCTACTGTAGGCGATTATAGAGGGCATGAGAGTTTAGTCATTCGCTTGTTGCACGATGAGGAGCAAGATTTACATTTTTGGTTTCAGGATATTGGAGAACTGGGTAAGCAGTACAGGCAACGGGGACTCTATCTTTTTGCTGGTCCAGTCGGAAGTGGCAAGACAACCCTGATGCACGAATTGGCCAAGTTCCTCTTTAAAGGACAGCAAGTCATGTCTATCGAAGATCCTGTCGAAATCAAGCAGGACAACATGCTCCAATTACAGTTGAATGAAGCGATCGGACTTACCTATGAAAATCTCATCAAGCTTTCCCTACGGCATCGGCCAGATCTCCTGATTATCGGAGAAATTCGGGACAGCGAGACGGCGCGTGCAGTGGTCAGAGCCAGTTTGACAGGTGCGACAGTCTTTTCAACCATTCACGCCAAGAGTATTCGAGGTGTTTATGAGCGCCTACTGGAGTTGGGTGTGAGTGAGGAGGAATTGGCAGTCGTTCTGCAAGGAGTCTGCTACCAGAGATTAATAGGGGGAGGAGGAATCGTTGACTTTGCAAACAAAGACTACCAAGAACACCAGCCAACTAGTTGGAATGAACAGATTGACCAGCTTCTTAAAGACGGACATATCACAAGCCTTCAGGCTGAAACGGAAAAAATTAGCTACAGCTAAGCAAAAAAATATCATCACCCTGTTTAACAATCTCTTTTCCAGCGGTTTTCATCTGGTGGAGACTATCTCCTTTTTAGATAGGAGTGCTTTGTTGGACAAGCAGTGCGTGACCCAGATGCGCACGGGCTTGTCTCAGGGGAAATCATTCTCAGAAATGATGGCTAGTTTGGGATTTTCAAGTGCCATTGTCACTCAGTTATCCCTAGCGGAAGTCCATGGAAATCTCCACTTGAGTTTGGGAAAGATAGAAGAATATCTAGACAATCTGGCCAAGGTCAAGAAAAAATTAATTGAAGTAGCGACCTATCCTTTGATTTTACTGGGATTTCTTCTCTTAATTATGCTGGGGCTACGTAGCTACCTACTACCACAACTGGATAGTAGTAATATTGCCACCCAAATTATCGGAAATCTGCCACAAATCTTTCTAGGAATGGTAGGATTTGTTTCCATACTTGTCCTTTTAGCACTCACTTTTTATAAAAGAAGTTCTAAGATGCGCGTCTTTTCTATCTTAGCACGCATTCCTTTTCTTGGAATCTTTGTGCAGACTTATCTGACAGCTTATTATGCGCGTGAATGGGGTAATATGATTTCGCAGGGAATGGAGCTGACGCAGATTTTTCAAATCATGCAGGAACAAGGTTCCCAGCTCTTTAAAGAAATCGGTCAAGATTTAGCTCAATCCCTACAAAATGGCCGCGAATTTTCTCAAACCATAGCAACCTATCCTTTCTTTAAAAAAGAGTTGAGTCTCATCATCGAGTATGGTGAAGTCAAGTCCAAGCTGGGGAGTGAGTTGGAAATCTATGCTGAAAAAACTTGGGAAGCCTTTTTTACCCGAGTTAACCGCACCATGAATTTGGTGCAGCCACTGGTTTTTATCTTTGTGGCACTGATTATCGTTTTACTTTATGCGGCAATGCTCATGCCCATGTATCAAAATATGGAGGTAAATTTTTAACATGAAAAAAATGATGACATTCTTGAAAAAAGCTAAGGTTAAAGCTTTTACACTTGTGGAGATGTTAGTGGTCCTTTTAATCATCAGCGTGCTTCTCTTGCTCTTTGTACCTAATTTGACCAAGCAAAAAGAGGCGGTCAATGACAAAGGAAAAGCTGCTGTTGTTAAGGTGGTGGAAAGCCAGGCAGAGCTTTATAGCTTAGATAAAAATGAAGATGCTAGCCTAAGTAAGTTACAAGCAGATGGGCGAATCACAGAAGAACAGGCTAAAGCTTATAAAGAATACCATGCTAAACAAAATACCAGTCAAACCGTTGCAGATTAAGGCCTTTACCATGCTGGAAAGTCTCTTGGTTTTGGGTCTTGTGAGTATCCTTGCCTTGGGCTTATCTGGCTCTGTCCAGTCCACTTTTGCGGCGGTAGAGGAGCAGATTTTCTTTATGGAATTTGAAGAACTCTATCGGGAAACCCAAAAACGCAGTGTAGCCAGTCAGCAAAAGACTAGTCTAAACTTAGATGGGCAGACGATTAGCAATGGCAGTCAAAAGTTGACAGTTCCTAAAGGAATTCAAGCACCATCAGGACAAAGTATCACATTTGACCGAGCTGGGGGCAATTCGTCCCTGGCTAAGGTTGAATTTCAGACCAGCAGAGGAGCGATTCGTTATCAATTATATCTAGGAAATGGAAAAATTAAACGCATTAAGGAAACAAAAAATTAGGGCAGTAATTTTACTAGAAGCAGTAGTTGCTCTAGCTATCTTTGCCAGCATAGCAACCCTCCTTTTGGGACAAATTCAGAAAAATAGACAAGAAGAAGCAAAAATCTTGCAAAAGGAAGAAGTCTTGCGTGTAGCTAAGATGGCTCTGCAGACAGGTCAAAATCAGGTAAACATAAACGGAGTGGAGATTCAGGTGTTTTCTAGTGAAAAGGGATTGGAGGTTTACCATGGTTCAGAACAGTTGTTGGCTATCAAAGAGCCATAAGGTCAAGGCTTTTACCTTGTTGGAATCCCTGATTGCCCTCATTGTCATCAGTGGAAGCTTACTCCTCTTTCAAGCCATGAGTCAGCTCCTCATTTCAGAAGTTCGCTACCAGCAACAAAGCGAACAAAAAGAGTGGCTCTTGTTTGTGGACCAGTTGGAGGCAGAATTAGACCGTTCGCAGTTCGAAAAAGTGGAGGGCAACCGCCTCTATATGAAGCAGGATGGTAAGGATATCGCTATAGGTAAGTCAAAATCGGATGATTTTCGGAAAACCGATGCCAGTGGACGGGGTTATCAGCCTATGATTTATGGGCTTAAATCCGCGCAGATTACAGAGGACAATCAACTGGTGCGCTTTCGTTTCCAGTTCCAAAAAGGCTTAGAAAGGGAGTTCATCTATCGTGTGGAAAAAGAAAAAAGTTAAGGCAGGTGTTCTCCTCTATGCGGTCACCATAGCAGCCATCTTTAGTCTTTTGTTACAATTTTACTTGAACCGACAAGTCGCCCACCATCAAGACTACGCTTTAAATAAAGAAAAGTTGGTTGCTTTTGCTATGGCCAAGCGAACCAAAGATAAGGTTGATAAGGAAAGTGGGGAACAGACCTTTAATCTAGGTCAGGTGAGCTATCAAAATAAGAAAACAAGCTTGGTGACGACGGTTCGTACGCCTAAGAGCCAATATGAGTTTGTGTTTCCTTCAATCAAAATCAAAGAAGAGAAAACGGATAAAAAGGAAGAGGTAGCGACTAGTTCAAGTGAAGAAGTGGAGAAGAAAAAATCAGAAAAGAAGCCTGAAAAGAAAGAGAATTCCTAGCCAACCAAGCTACTTTGTGCTAAACTAAAGATATGAAACATGATTTTAACCACAAAGCAGAAACTTTTGATTCCCCTAAAAATATCTTCCTTGCAAACTTGGTTTGTCAAGCAGTCGAGAAACAGATTGATCTTCTATCAGACAAAGAAATTTTGGATTTCGGTGGAGGGACGGGTCTATTAGCCTTGCCCCTAGCCAAGCAGGCTAAATCTGTAACATTGGTGGATATTTCGGAGAGAATGCTGGAGCAAGCTCGCTTGAAAGCGGAGCAGCAAGACATCAAGAATATCCAGTTTTTGGACCAAGATTTACTGGAAAAACCCTTGGAGAAAGAGTTTGATCTCATTGTTGTTTGTCGGGTTCTTCATCATATGCCTGATTTGGATGCGGCTCGCTCACTGTTTCATCAACATTTGAAGGAAGATGGACAACTCCTACTTGCTGATTTTACCAAGACAGAAGCTAACCATCATGGATTTGAATTGCCTGAACTGGAAAACAAGCTAATTCAGCACGGTTTTTCATCTGTGCATAGTCAGATCCTCTATAGCGCTGAAGACCTGTTTCAAGGAAATTACTCAGAACTCTTTTTTACAGTAGCCCAAAAATCACTCGCCTAGTCAGGGAGTGATTTTTCTATAAGGATGGAAAAAAGAAGGGAAATTTGATAAGATAGGAATATGGATTTTGAAAAAATTGAACAAGCTTATACGTATTTACTAGAGAATGTCCAAGTCATCCAAAGTGATTTGGCGACCAATTTTTATGATGCCTTGGTGGAGCAAAACAGCATCTATTTGGATGGTGAGACTGAGTTAGAGCAGGTCAAGGAAAACAATCAGGCCCTTAAACGCTTAGCGCTTCGCAAAGAAGAATGGCTCAAGACCTACCAGTTTCTCTTGATGAAGGCTGGGCAGACAGAGCCCCTACAGGCCAATCACCAGTTTACACCAGATGCCATTGCTTTGCTTTTGGTGTTTATTGTGGAAGAATTGCTTAAAGAGGAGGAATTTACTATTCTCGAAATGGGTTCCGGGATGGGGATTCTGGGGGCTACTTTCTTGACCTCGCTTGATAAAAAGGTGGATTACTTGGGAATGGAAGTGGATGATTTGCTGATTGATTTGGCAGCTAGCATGGCAGATGTAATTGGTTTGCAGGCTGGCTTTGTCCAAGGAGATGCCGTTCGTCCACAAATGCTCAAAGAAAGCGACGTGGTCATCAGCGACCTACCTGTCGGCTATTATCCTGATGATGCCGTTGCGTCGCGCCATCAAGTTGCTTCTAGCCAAGAACATACTTACGCCCATCACTTGCTCATGGAACAAGGACTTAAGTATCTCAAGTCAGATGGATATGCTATTTTTCTCGCTCCGAGTGATTTGTTGACCAGCCCTCAAAGTGACTTGTTGAAAGGGTGGTTGAAAGAGGAGGCGAATCTAGTTGCCATGATCAGTCTGCCTGAAAATCTCTTTGCCAATGCCAAACAATCTAAGACTATTTTTATCTTACAGAAGAAAAGTGAAATAGCAGTGGAGCCTTTTGTTTATCCACTTGCTAGCTTGCAAGATGCAAGTGTTTTAATGAAATTTAAAGAAAATTTTCAAAAATGGACTCAAGGTACTGAAATATAAAATAGATTTTGTTATAATAGATGAAAACGCTTAAAAAAGGGGTATCATGTTATGACAAAAACAATTGCAATCAATGCGGGAAGTTCAAGTTTGAAATGGCAATTATACTTAATGCCAGAAGAAAAAGTATTGGCGAAAGGTTTGATTGAACGTATCGGTTTGAAAGATTCAATTTCAACTGTAAAATTTGATGGTCGTTCTGAACAACAAATTTTGGATATTGAAAATCACACACAAGCTGTTAAAATCTTATTGGATGACTTGATTCGTTTTGATATTATCAAGGCTTATGACGAGATTACTGGTGTTGGACACCGTGTTGTTGCTGGTGGAGAATATTTCAAAGAATCAACAGTCGTTGAGGGAGATGTTTTAGAAAAAGTTGAAGAGTTGAGCTTGTTGGCTCCTCTCCACAATCCAGCCAATGCAGCAGGTGTTCGTGCCTTCAAGGAATTGTTGCCAGACATTACCAGTGTAGTTGTTTTTGATACTTCATTCCACACAAGTATGCCAGAGAAAGCTTATCGCTACCCTCTACCAACAAAATATTACACAGAAAACAAGGTTCGTAAATATGGTGCCCACGGTACAAGTCACCAGTTTGTAGCAGGAGAAGCAGCAAAACTCTTGGGACGTCCATTAGAAGACTTAAAATTGATTACTTGCCATATCGGTAATGGTGCTTCTATTACAGCTGTTAAGGGTGGTCAATCTGTGGATACTTCAATGGGCTTCACTCCACTTGGTGGTGTGATGATGGGAACACGTACAGGGGATATTGACCCAGCTATCATTCCTTACTTAATGCAATATACAGAGGATTTTAACACGCCCGAAGATATTAGTCGCGTCCTTAATCGTGAATCAGGACTGATGGGGGTTTCAGGTAAATCTAGTGATATGCGTGATGTGATTGCTGCTATGGAAGAAGGGGACCACGATGCCACTTTGGCTTATGAAATGTATGTTGACCGTATCCAAAAACATATCGGTCAATACCTTGCGGTCCTAAATGGAGCAGATGCTATTATCTTTACTGCAGGTATTGGTGAAAATGCTGCAAATGTGCGTGAAGATGTTATCTCAGGTATCTCTTGGTTTGGTTGTGATGTTGACCCAGAAAAGAACGTCTTTGGTGTGACAGGAGACATCTCAACAGAGGCAGCGAAGATCCGTGTATTGGTTATTCCAACAGATGAAGAGCTAGTTATTGCCCGTGACGTTGAACGCTTGAAAAAATAAGTAAAACTAGTAAAAATATTCCGTACAAGGAGTTGGGAAAGTGATTTTTCCAGCTTCTTTTTCTGATGAAATTGTCCCAAACCTTGCTATGATTGGCTTTTTTGAAAAATATGGTATAATAGTAGTAATTTAATAGATGGAGTTGAGTTTTGAAGAAAAACTTTCGTGTAAAAAGAGAGAAAGATTTTAAGGCGATTTTCAAGGAGGGGACAAGTTTTGCCAATCGCAAATTTGTTGTCTACCAACTAGAAAACCAGAAAAATCATTTTCGAGTAGGTCTATCAGTCAGCAAAAAACTTGGGAATGCCGTCACTAGAAATCAAATCAAGCGACGAATTAGACATATTATCCAGAATGCAAAAGGGAGTCTGGTAGAAGATGTCGACTTTGTTGTCATTGCTCGAAAAGGAGTCGAAACCTTGGGATACGCAGAGATGGAGAAAAATCTACTCCACGTATTAAAATTATCAAAGATTTACCAGGAAGGAAATGGGAGTGAAAAAGAAACTACAGTTGACTAGTTTGCTAGGACTGTCTCTATTGATCATGACAGCCTGTGCGACTAATGGGACAACTAGCGATATTACAGCCGATTCGGCTGATTTTTGGAGTAAATTTGTTTACTTCTTTGCGGAAATCATTCGCTTTTTATCGTTTGATATCAGTATCGGAGTGGGGATTATCCTCTTTACGGTCTTGATTCGTACAGTTCTCTTGCCAGTCTTCCAAGTGCAAATGGTGGCTTCCAGAAAAATGCAGGAAGCTCAACCACGCATTAAGGCGCTTCGAGAACAATATCCAGGTCGTGATATGGAAAGCAGAACCAAGCTAGAGCAAGAAATGCGTAAAGTCTTTAAAGAAATGGGTGTCAGACAGTCAGATTCTCTTTGGCCGATTTTGATTCAGATGCCGGTTATCTTGGCTTTGTTCCAAGCTCTATCAAGAGTTGACTTTTTAAAGACAGGTCATTTCTTATGGATTAACCTTGGTGGTGTGGATACAACCCTTGTTCTTCCTGTTTTAGCAGCTGTATTTACCTTTTTAAGTACTTGGCTGTCTAATAAAGCCTTGTCTGAGCGTAATGGGGCTACAACTGCGATGATGTATGGGATTCCAGTCTTGATTTTTATCTTTGGGGTTTATGCTCCAAGCGGAGTAGCGCTCTACTGGGCAGTTTCCAATGCTTATCAAGTCTTGCAAACCTATTTCTTGAATAATCCATTCAAGATTATTGCAGAGCGTGAGGCCGTAGTACAGGCACAAAAAGATTTGGAAAATAGAAAAAGAAAAGCCAAGAAAAAGGCTCAGAAAACGAAATAATAAGGAGGAATCTGGTAATGGTAGTATTTACAGGTTCAACTGTTGAAGAAGCAATCCAGAAAGGATTGAAAGAATTAGATATCCCAAGACTGAAGGCTCACATCAAAGTCATTTCTCGTGAGAAAAAAGGGTTTCTTGGCTTATTTGGTAAAAAACCAGCCCAAGTGGATATCGATGCTATTAGTGAAACGACAGTTGTAAAAGCAAACCAACAAGCTGTAAAGGGAGTTCCAAAGCAAATTAATGATTTGAATGAGCCTGTTAAAACAGTCAGTGAAGCAACGGTTGATTTGGGGCATGTTGTAGAAGCAATTAAAAAGATTGAAGAGGGAGGCCAAGGTATTTCTGATGAAGTCAAGGCTGAAATCTTAAAACATGAAAGACATGCCAGCACTATCTTGGAAGAAACTGGTCACATTGAGATTTTAAATGAATTACAACTTGAAGAAACTGCTCTCGAAGAAGAAGTAGAAACGCCTATTATTGAAAGCCAAGCTGAGCAAACTGAAAGTCAAGAACTAGAAGACTTGGGCTTAAAAGTTGAACCGAGCTTTGATATTGAACAAGTAGCTACGGAAGTAACGACTTATGTTCAAACAATTATTGATGACATGGATGTTGAAGCTACACTTTCAAATGACTATAACCGTCGTAGCATCAATTTGCAAATTGATACTAACGAACCAGGTCGTATTATCGGCTACCATGGTAAAGTCTTGAAGGCCTTGCAACTATTGGCTCAAAATTATCTTTACAACCGCTATTCAAGAACCTTCTACATTACTATTAATGTCAATGATTATGTTGAACACCGTGCAGAAGTCTTGCAGACCTATGCGCAAAAATTGGCGACTCGTGTTTTAGAAGAAGGACGCAGTCATCAGACAGATCCAATGTCAAATAGCGAACGCAAGATTATTCATCGTATTATTTCACGTATGGATGGCGTGACCAGTTACTCTGAAGGTGATGAGCCAAATCGTTATGTTGTCGTAGATACAGAATAAGTAAAATCAGGGTTATCCTGATTTTTTGCTAGCTGGAGGAGATTAAATTAATGTTGAATAAGATAAGAGACTATTTAGACTTTGCTGATTTGCAGTACCGTAATCCTGATAAGGCGGGAGCAGAGCGAGAGAAAATGCTGGAATTGCGCCACAAAGGCCAAGAGGCTCGAAAGGCTTTTACAGAACTGGCTAAAGCCTTTCAAGCAAGTCATCCAGAATGGCAACTTCAACAGACTAGCCAGTGGATGAATCAGGCGCAACGTTTACGACCACATTTTTGGGTTTATCTACAGAGAGACGGACAAGTAACAGAACCTATGTTGGCTCTTCGTTTGTATGGGACATCTACTGACTTTGGAATTTCCTTAGAGGTCAGTTTCATCGAGCGTAAGAAAGCTGAGCGAACTCTAGGCAAGCAGGCCAAAGTTTTAAAAGTTCCAACCGTTGAAGGTGTTTATTATCTAGTCTACTCTGATGGTCAAAGTCAACGGTGGGAGGCGAACGAAGAAAATCGTCAAATTTTAAGAAATAAACTATCCAATCAGGAAGTCCGAAAAGTGTTAGTTAAAATAGATGTCCCTATAACAGAGAATTCATCTGAAGAAGAAATCGTAGAAGCCCTACTGAAATCTTATGATAAAATTCTTCCATTTTATCTAGCTACGAGAAACTAAGCTAATCATTAAAATATCATAAATCATACAGTCCAAGAGTGAACAGTCCGCTGTGTAATTCTTGGTCTTTTTGTTTACGCTTTCAAATTATATAATAAACCTACAAAAACAATTCAAAAGGAGAACAATTATGGAAGTCATTTCAAGTGTTCTAAATTGGTTTTCTAGCAATATTTTGCAGAATCCCGCATTTTTCGTAGGTTTATTGGTGTTGATAGGATACGCACTTTTGAAAAAACCTGCCCACGACGTTTTCTCAGGGTTTGTTAAAGCAACAGTAGGGTATATGTTGCTCAATGTGGGTGCAGGTGGTTTGGTTACAACCTTCCGTCCGATCTTAGCAGCCCTTAACTACAAATTCCAAATTGGTGCAGCGGTTATCGACCCTTACTTTGGACTTGCTGCAGCAAACAACAAAATTGCAGCAGAGTTTCCAGATTTTGTTGGAACTGCAACTACAGCTCTATTGATTGGTTTCGGAATAAATATCTTGCTCGTAGCTCTTCGCAAGATCACGAAGGTAAGAACCCTCTTTATTACTGGTCACATCATGGTACAACAAGCTGCAACAGTATCTCTTATGGTTCTATTCTTAGTACCACAATTGCGCAATGCTTACGGTACAGCAGCGATTGGTATCATCTGTGGACTTTACTGGGCAGTTAGTTCAAATATGACTGTTGAGGCAACTCAACGCTTGACTGGTGGTGGCGGATTTGCGATTGGTCACCAACAGCAATTTGCAATCTGGTTTGTAGATAAAGTAGCAGGACGCTTTGGTAAGAAAGAAGAAAGTTTAGACAATCTTAAATTACCTAAGTTCCTCTCAATCTTCCACGATACAGTTGTTGCATCTGCTACCTTGATGCTCGTATTCTTCGGAGCCATTCTTTTAATCTTGGGTCCAGACATTATGTCTAATAAAGAAGTCATCACTTCAGGAACTCTATTCAATCCTGCTAAACAAGATTTCTTTATGTACATTATTCAAACAGCCTTTACCTTCTCAGTTTACTTGTTCGTTTTGATGCAAGGTGTCCGCATGTTCGTATCTGAGTTGACAAACGCCTTCCAAGGTATTTCAAACAAATTGTTGCCAGGCTCATTCCCAGCGGTTGACGTTGCAGCTTCTTATGGATTTGGTTCTCCAAACGCTGTCTTGTCAGGATTTGCCTTTGGTTTGATTGGTCAATTGATCACAATTGTCTTGCTCATCGTCTTTAAAAATCCGATTCTTATTATTACAGGATTTGTACCAGTGTTCTTTGACAATGCAGCCATTGCGGTCTACGCTGATAAACGCGGTGGATGGAAAGCGGCTGTTATCCTATCCTTCATCTCAGGTGTTCTCCAAGTTGCTTTAGGAGCTCTCTGTGTAGCTCTTCTTGATTTAGCATCTTATGGTGGTTACCATGGAAATATCGACTTTGAATTCCCATGGCTTGGATTTGGATATATCTTCAAATACCTTGGTATTGTTGGTTATGTACTTGTGTGTCTCTTCTTGCTTGTTATTCCTCAACTTCAATTTGCCAAAGCAAAAGATAAAGAGAAATATTACAACGGTGCAGTTCAAGAAGAAGCTTAGTATCTAGAAAAGGAGAAATAAAATGGTTAAAGTATTAGCAGCGTGCGGAAATGGAATGGGTTCATCAATGGTTATCAAGATGAAGGTTGAAAATGCTCTCCGTAAGCTTAATCAAACAGATTTTACAGTCAATTCATGCAGTGTCGGTGAAGCTAAAGGTTTAGCAGCAGGATATGACATCGTAATCGCTTCTCTTCATTTGATCCAAGAATTGGAAGGGCGAACTAATGGGAAGTTAATTGGGCTTGACAACTTGATGGATGATAAAGAAATCACTGAAAAACTCAGTCAAGCACTACAGTAAAAGGTTGGAGGGGGCTGGATAGAAACTGAGAGTCATCGTTTCTGTCCTTCTCCCTCTTTAAATAAAGGAGGCAGATATGAATTTAAAACAAGCTTTAATTGACAATGACTCGATCCGACTAGGTTTAGAAGCTAAAGACTGGAAAGAAGCAGTCAAGGTAGCAGTAGATCCCTTGATTGAAAGTGGAGCAATTTTGCCAGAGTATTACGATGCTATCATTGAATCGACTGAAGAGTATGGCCCATACTATATCTTAATGCCAGGTATGGCTATGCCCCATGCTAGACCTGAAGCTGGAGTGCAAAGAGATGCCTTTTCATTGATCACCTTACAAAATCCTGTTGTATTTTCAGATGGGAAAGAAGTTTCAGTTTTGTTGGCACTAGCAGCAACAAGCTCAAAAATTCACACAAGTGTAGCCATTCCACAGATTATTGCCTTGTTTGAATTAGAAGATTCTATCGCACGTTTACAGGTTTGCCAGACTAAGGAAGATGTCTTGACGATGATTGAAGAATCTAAGGATAGCCCTTATCTCGAGGGATTGGATTTGGAAAGTTAGAAAGAGGAATAAAGAGATGACAAAAAGAATACCTAATTTACAAGTTGCATTAGATCATTCAGACTTGCAAGGAGCGATTAAAGCAGCTGTTTCTGTTGGTCAGGAAGTAGATATTATCGAAGCTGGAACTGTTTGCTTATTACAAGTTGGAAGTGAACTGGTTGAAGTCTTGCGAAGCCTTTTTCCAGATAAGATTATTGTGGCAGACACAAAATGTGCCGATGCTGGTGGAACAGTTGCCAAAAATAATGCCGTTCGTGGTGCCGATTGGATGACTTGTATCTGTTGTGCAACTATCCCTACTATGGAAGCGGCTCTAAAGGCTATCACGGCTGAACGTGGAGACCGAGGCGAAATCCAGATTGAACTTTATGGCGATTGGACTTTTGAACAAGCTCAGCTTTGGCTAGATGCTGGTATCTCACAAGCTATTTATCACCAATCTCGTGATGCACTTCTTGCTGGTGAGACTTGGGGTGAAAAAGACCTTAATAAGGTTAAAAAACTCATCGACATGGGCTTCCGTGTGTCTGTAACAGGTGGTCTAGATGTAGATACTCTCAAACTATTTGAAGGCGTTGATGTCTTTACCTTCATCGCAGGTCGTGGAATTACAGAAGCTGCGGATCCAGCAGGAGCAGCGCGTGCCTTCAAGGATGAAATCAGACGAATTTGGAGGTAAACCATGGCACGTCCAATTGGAATTTATGAAAAGGCAACCCCGACACACTTTACTTGGCTAGAACGTTTAAATTTTGCCAAGGAGTTAGGCTTTGATTTTGTCGAGATGTCTATTGATGAACGTGACGAGCGTTTAGCAAGACTGGACTGGAGCAAGGACGAGCGTTTGGAAGTTGTCAAAGCAATCTATAAAACTGGTGTTCGTATTCCTTCTATCTGTTTTTCAGGCCATCGTCGCTACCCATTGGGATCAAATGATCCAGTTCTAGAGGAAAAATCTCTAGAACTCATGAAAAAATGTATTGAATTAGCCCAAGACTTGGGAGTTCGTACTATTCAATTAGCTGGTTACGACGTTTATTATGAGGAAAAGTCACCCCAGACACGCCAACGTTTTATCAAAAATTTGAGAAAAGCTTGTGACTGGGCTGAAGAGGCTCAGGTGGTGCTTGCTATTGAAATTATGGATGATCCTTTCATCAATAGCATCGAAAAATACTTGGCTGTAGAAAAAGAGATTGACTCTCCCTACCTCTTTGTATACCCAGATATTGGTAATGTATCTGCATGGCATAATGATGTCTACAGTGAATTTTATCTTGGGCATCATGCCATCGCAGCTCTCCATCTCAAGGATACTTATGCAGTGACAGAAAGTTCAAAGGGCCAGTTCCGAGATGTAACTTTTGGGCAAGGTTGTGTCAAATGGGAAGAAGCTTTCGATATTTTAAAACAAACCAATTATAATGGACCTTTCCTAATCGAAATGTGGTCTGAAAATTGTGAAACTGTAGAAGAAACACGCGCAGCCATTCAAGAGGCGCAAGCTTTTCTCTATCCACTAATTAAGAAAGCAGGTTTGATGTAAGATGAATCAAGTAATTAATGCTATGCGTAAACGAGTCTGTGATGCCAATCAATCATTGCCAAAACATGGACTTGTCAAATTTACCTGGGGCAATGTATCGGAAGTCAATCGCGAACTCGGTGTCATTGTTATCAAACCATCAGGCGTAGATTATGACGAATTGACACCTGAAAACATGGTGGTGACTGATCTAGATGGTAAGGTCCTAGAAGGGGATTTAAGACCATCTTCTGATCTTCCAACTCATGTGCAGTTATATAAGGCTTGGTCAGAAATTGGTAGTGTGGTCCACACCCATTCGACAGAAGCAGTTGGTTGGGCTCAAGCTGGACGCGATATTCCTTTCTACGGAACAACCCATGCAGATTATTTCTACGGTTCAATCCCTTGCGCCCGTAGTTTGACCAAGGATGAAGTAGAAGTGGCCTATGAAAAAGATACTGGCCTAGTTATCGTAGAAGAGTTTGAACGTCGCGGACTTAACCCGGTTGAAGTACCAGGAATTGTTGTACGCAATCACGGTCCATTCACCTGGGGAAAAAATCCAGAGAATGCTGTCTATCACTCTGTTGTACTAGAGGAAGTGTCTAAGATGAATCGTTTCACAGAGCAAATCAATCCAAGAGTTGAACCTGCTCCCCAGTACATCCTAGAAAAGCACTACCAACGTAAGCATGGACCAAATGCTTATTACGGTCAAAAGAAATAAGAAATTGAATTGAAAAGAGGCTAGGACCTTTCGATCCAAGCCTCGCTTTTGTAATTGTAAGTATTCGTTATTAAGAGACTACTGTTGATAATTGAAATGCGTTAGTGAATGTGATACTATTATAAAGTTGTTTTCAAGGCAGTTGATTGATAGAGGAGTATGAAATATGGTACTGGATAAGGCAAGTTGTGATTTGCTTCAATATTTGATGGATCAAGAAACGTCCAAAACGATTATGGCGATTTCAAAAGATTTGAAAGAGTCAAGAAGGAAAATTTATTATCACATTGACAAAATCAATGCTGCTTTGGGTGACGAGGCGCTTCATATCATTAGTATTCCACGAATTGGTATTCACTTAACGGAAGAGCAGAGAGATGCTTGTTGTGAACTATTATCGGAAGTAGATTCGTACGATTATATCATGAGTGCGCATGAACGTATGATGATAATGTTACTATGGATAGGTATTTCTAAAGAACGTATTACGATTGAAAAATTGATGGAGTTAACAGAGGTGTCTAGGAATACTGTTCTCAATGATTTGAATAGTATTCGTTATCAACTAACTTTGGAACAATATCAGGTGACCTTGCAAGTGAGCAAGTCACAGGGATACCATCTTCATGCCCACCCTCTTAATAAAATTCAGTATCTTCAATCGCTTCTATATCATATTTTTATGGAAGAAAATGCCACTTTTGTATCTATTTTAGAAGATAAGATGAAAGAGAGGTTAGATGGTGAGTGTTTGCTTTCTGTTGAAATGAACCAATTTTTTAAGGAACAGGTTCCTTTAGTTGAACAAGATTTAGGGAAGAAAATAAATCATCATGAAGTAACTTTTATGTTGCAGGTTTTACCTTATTTGCTGTTAAGCTGTCATAATGTTGAACAGTATCAAGAAAGACATCAGGATATAGAGAAAGAATTTTCTTTGATAAGAAAAAGAATAGAGTATCAGGTGTCTAAGAAATTAGGAGAACGGTTGTTTCAAAAGTTTGAAATTTCTTTGTCAGAACTTGAAGTTTCTCTTGTAGCTGTTCTTCTCCTCTCCTATCGTAAAGATTTGGATATTCATGCAGAAAGTGATGATTTTCGGCAGTTAAAACTTGCTTTAGAAGAATTCATCTGGTATTTTGAATCACAAATCCGAATGGAGATTGAGAACAAGGATGATTTGTTAAGAAATTTGATGATCCACTGTAAAGCCTTGTTATTTAGAAAGACTTACGGTATTTTTTCTAAAAATCCTCTAACAAAACAAATTCGATCCAAGTATGGAGAATTATTTTTAGTCACTAGAAAATCTGCGGAAATTTTAGAAGGAGCATGGTTTATTCGGCTAACAGACGATGATATTGCCTATTTGACGATTCATATTGGAGGATTTTTAAAGTATACACCATCGTCTCAAAAAAATATGAAAAAAGTTTATCTCGTTTGTGATGAAGGTGTTGCGGTTTCGAGACTTTTGCTGAAACAATGCAAACTTTATTTTCCAAATGAGCAAATTGGCACTGTATTTACAACAGAACAATTTAAGAGTGTGGAAGATATTGCACAAGTTGATGTAGTGATTACTACTAATGATGATTTGGATAGCAGATTTCCGATTTTAAGGGTTAATCCTATCCTTGAAGCAGAAGATATTTTGAAAATGCTAGACTATCTTAAACACAATATATTTCGTAATGAGAGCAAAAGTTTCAGTGAAAATCTTTCTAGTCTTATTTCGTCTTATATTGTAGACAGTAAGTTGGCTAGTAAGTTCCAAGAAGAGGTTCAAACACTTATAAATCAAGAAATAGTAGTTCAAGCTTTTTTGGAAGATATTTGAAGGACAGTCCAATGATGAACACAAACCTGTGTTTTTCTTGGTCTTTTTTAGTGTTTTGAAGGATGGTATACTAATCTCAAAGATAACAATTATATCCAAAGGAGGCAACATATGCCAAATGTCAAAGAAATTACAAGAGAGTCATGGATTTTAGCTACTTTCCCAGAGTGGGGAACATGGTTGAACGAAGAAATCGAAGAAGAAGTCGTACCTGAAGGCAATTTTGCCATGTGGTGGCTAGGCAACTGTGGTACTTGGATTAAGACACCAGGTGGTGCTAACGTTGTCATGGACCTTTGGTCAAACCGTGGAAAATCAACCAAAAAAGTGAAAGATATGGTTCGTGGGCACCAAATGGCAAATATGGCAGGTGTTCGTAAGTTGCAACCAAACTTGCGTGTTCAGCCGATGGTTATCGATCCATTTTCTATCAACGAACTAGATTATTACTTAGTTTCACACTTCCATAGTGATCATATCGACCCATACACAGCTGCAGCAATTCTCAACAATCCTAAGTTAGAGCATGTTAAGTTTATCGGTCCTTACCACTGTGGACGAATCTGGGAAGGATGGGGTGTTCCAAAAGAACGTATCATCGTTGTTAAACCAGGTGACACTATCGAATTAAAAGATATGAAGATTCATGCAGTAGAATCATTTGACCGTACTTGCTTGGTAACTCTCCCAGTGAACGGTGCTGATGAGACAGGCGGTGAACTTACTGGCTTAGCTGTTACAGATGAAGAAATGGCTCAAAAGGCTGTTAACTATATCTTTGAAACACCAGGTGGAACCATCTATCATGGTGCAGATTCTCACTTCTCAAACTATTTTGCAAAACATGGTAAAGACTTTAAAATTGATGTTGCTTTGAATAACTATGGTGAAAATCCGGTAGGTATCCAAGATAAAATGACATCTATCGACCTTCTTCGTATGGCAGAAAATCTGCGTACCAAAGTCATTATCCCAGTTCACTATGATATCTGGTCTAACTTCATGGCTTCTACTAATGAGATTCTAGAACTTTGGAAAATGAGAAAAGATCGCTTGCAATACGATTTCCATCCATTTATCTGGGAAGTTGGCGGTAAGTACACTTATCCTCAAGATCAACACTTAGTAGAATACCATCATCCACGTGGTTTTGATGATTGTTTTGAACAAGACTCTAACATTCAATTTAAAGCTTTGCTATAATATAAAAATATTCTTTGGAGGTTATCCGTATGTTGCATGATACGGATAATTTTCATATAATAGTAAAATAGAATGTGTGATTCAATAATCACCTCAAATAGAAAGGAAATTCTATGTCAAATCTATCTGTTAATGCAATTCGTTTCCTAGGTATTGACGCTATCAACAAAGCCAACTCAGGTCACCCAGGTGTGGTTATGGGAGCAGCTCCGATGGCATACAGCCTCTTTACAAAACAACTTCGTATCAATCCAGCTCAACCAAACTGGATTAACCGCGACCGCTTTATTCTTTCAGCTGGCCATGGTTCAATGCTTCTTTATGCCCTTCTTCACCTTTCTGGTTTTGAAGATGTCAGCATGGATGAGATTAGGAGCTTCCGTCAGTGGGGTTCAAAAACACCAGGTCACCCAGAATTTGGTCATACAGCAGGGATTGATGCTACGACAGGTCCTCTAGGGCAAGGGATTTCGACTGCCACTGGTTTTGCCCAAGCAGAACGTTTCTTGGCAGCCAAATATAACCGCGAAGGCTACAATATCTTTGACCACTATACTTATGTTATCTGTGGAGACGGAGACTTGATGGAAGGTGTCTCAAGTGAGGCGGCTTCATACGCAGGTTTGCAAAAACTAGACAAGTTGGTTGTTCTTTATGATTCAAATGACATCAACTTGGATGGTGAGACAAAGGATTCCTTTACAGAAAGTGTTCGTGACCGTTACAATGCCTACGGTTGGCATACTGCCTTGGTTGGAGATGGAACAGACTTGGAAGCAATCCATGCAGCTATCGAAACAGCTAAAGCTTCAGGCAAACCATCTTTGATTGAAGTGAAGACTGTTATTGGATACGGTTCTCCAAACAAACAAGGAACTAATGCCGTACACGGTGCTCCTCTTGGAGCAGATGAAACTGCAGCAACTCGTCAAGCCCTTGGTTGGGACTATGAACCATTTGAAATTCCAGAACAAGTTTATGCTGATTTCAAAGAACATGTTGCAGACCGTGGCGCATCAGCTTATGAAGCTTGGACAAAATTAGTTGCTGACTATAAAGAAGCGCATCCAGAACTGGCAGCAGAAGTAGAAGCCATCATCGATGGACGTGATCCAGTTGAAGTGACTCCAGCAGATTTCCCAGTCTTAGAAAATGGTTTCTCTCAAGCAACTCGTAACTCGAGTCAAGATGCCTTAAACGTTGTAGCTGCTAAATTGCCAACTTTCTTGGGTGGATCAGCTGACCTAGCTCACTCAAACATGACTTATATCAAGACTGACGGACTTCAAGACGATGCTAATCGCTTGAACCGTAACATTCAGTTTGGTGTTCGTGAATTTGCAATGGGAACGATCTTGAACGGGATGGCCCTTCATGGTGGACTTCGTGTATACGGTGGAACTTTCTTCGTCTTCTCTGACTATGTGAAGGCAGCTGTCCGCTTGTCAGCTTTGCAAGGTCTTCCTGTGACTTATGTCTTTACCCACGATTCAATCGCGGTTGGGGAAGACGGTCCAACGCACGAACCAGTTGAGCACTTAGCAGGTCTTCGTGCCATGCCAAATCTGAATGTTTTCCGTCCAGCAGATGCGCGTGAAACTCAAGCAGCTTGGTACCTTGCAGTGACAAGTGAGAAAACACCAACTGCCCTTGTCTTGACACGTCAAAACTTGACTGTTGAAGAGGGAACAGACTTCGACAAGGTTGCAAAAGGTGCCTATGTTGTCTATGAAAATGCAGCAGACTTTGATACAATCTTGATTGCGACAGGTTCAGAGGTCAATCTTGCTGTCTCAGCTGCCAAAGAATTGGCTAGTCAAGGTGCAAAAGTCCGTGTAGTCAGCATGCCATCTACAGATGTATTTGATAAACAAGATGCAGCATACAAGGAAGAAATTCTTCCAAATGCAGTTCGCCGTCGTGTTGCAGTCGAGATGGGTGCAACTCAAAACTGGTACAAATATGTTGGTCTCGATGGTGCCGTTCTCGGTATTGATACCTTCGGAGCCTCTGCCCCAGCACCAAAAGTATTGGCAGAATATGGCTTTACTGTAGAAAATCTTGTAAAAGTCGTTCGAGACTTGAAATAATCCTAGAAATCAGAGCGCAAGCTCTGGTTTTTTCTTACTAGAAAAGCAAGGTACAATCTTGTAAAAGTAGCTGAAATTTGATATAGTAGTCCTATGTAAAAGACAAAGGAGAATATAATGGAATCACAATATACATTTTTAATCATTCTTGTGGCTATGTTGGGCTTGATGTTCTTTACGCAACGCTCTCAAAAGAAACAAGCACAAAAGCGTATGGAAAGCTTGAATAAATTACAAAAAGGCTATGAAGTGATTACAATCGGTGGCCTTTATGGAACAGTCGATGAAGTAGATACAGAAAAGAAAACAATTGTTCTTGATGTAGATGGAGTTTACTTGACTTTTGAACTAGCTGCTATCAAGACAGTATTACCGCTGAAGGAAACAGCTTCACTCGAAGGCGCAATTGAAAAATAAGACGGGATCACGAACTCCCGTTTTTCTATAAAAGAAAGGAAATGGGATGAAAAAATTAGTCTTTGTCTGTCTGGGAAATATTTGCCGCAGCCCTATGGCCGAGTTTGTGATGAAATCAATGACAGATAATTATGAAATCCAAAGTCGAGCGACTTCCTCTTGGGAACATGGCAATCCGATTCATAAGGGAACTCAGGGGGTTTTTCAAGAGTATGATATTCCTTATGACAAAGGCAAGACATCGCTTCAGATTAGTAAGGAAGATTTTGAAGCCTTTGATTATATTATCGGTATGGATGCTTCAAATGTTTCTGACTTACGTCAGATGTGTCCAGCAGACTGTCAAGATAAGATTTACTCATTCGCATCTGAAAGTGTTCCAGATCCTTGGTATACAGGAGATTTTGAGGAAACCTATCAGCGTGTTCAAGAGGGGTGTCAAGCTTGGTTAGAACGTTTAGAAAAGGTGAGTGAAGATGGAAAATCTTAAGAATTTTTACGAAAAGTATCGTGTCTATCTGACTCGTCCACGTTTAGAGCTTTTGGCAGTAGTTACCATTGTTTTCTGTGCTCTACTCGTCTTTTTTCTAAATATTCCCGGGAAAGGTGTTCTAAAGCTTGATAATGGAACGATTGTTTACGACGGCACTCTTGTCCGTGGTAAAATGAATGGGCAAGGAACCATCACCTTCCAAAATGGAGACCAATATACAGGTGGTTTCAACAATGGAGCCTTCAACGGAAAAGGCACCTTTCAATCTAAAGAAGGCTGGACCTACGAAGGTGATTTTGTAAATGGTCAGGCTGAAGGAAAAGGGAAACTAACAACAGAACAAGAAGTCGTTTATGAAGGGACTTTTAAACAAGGCGTTTTTCAACAAAAATAAAGCCTCCTTATCAAAGGAGGTATTATTAGAACGTTTAAGTAAGCGCTTACCTGTAAATCCCTTTCTTTCCAAGTCCCTCTTCCAAGCAAGTTTGTGAAATAAAAAAATATTTGAAATAAATTTCACAAACTTTAAAGAAAAAGCTTGCTAAGAAAAGAAAATAACAAACATTTCACAAGGTGCTAAAAATTCTTTGTGAAATGTTTATGAAACTGTTTACAAAGTTGAAATAATGCGTTATAATAAACTTGTGAAAAAATTAACAAAGGATATCGATCCTTGAAAGCTATGGAGGAAAATATGGCTGATAAAAAAACTGTGACACCAGAAGAAAAGAAACTCGCTGCTGAAAAGCATGTCGATGGCTTGGTGCAAAAAGCTCTAGTTGCCCTTGAAGAAATGCGTAAATTGGATCAAGAGCAAGTTGACTACATTGTTGCCAAAGCATCAGTAGCAGCTTTGGATGCCCACGGAGAATTGGCTTTACATGCCTTTGAAGAAACAGGACGTGGTGTATTCGAAGATAAAGCGACTAAGAACTTGTTTGCTTGTGAACACGTAGTAAACAACATGCGCCACACTAAAACAGTTGGTGTTATTGAAGAAGACGATGTAACAGGTTTGACTCTTATTGCTGAACCGGTCGGTGTTGTTTGTGGTATCACTCCTACAACAAACCCAACATCAACAGCAATCTTCAAATCATTGATTTCATTGAAGACACGTAATCCGATCGTCTTTGCCTTCCACCCATCAGCTCAAGAATCATCAGCTCACGCGGCTCAAATCGTTCGTGATGCTGCGATTAAAGCAGGCGCTCCTGAAAACTGCGTACAGTGGATCACTGAACCATCTATGGAAGCAACTAGTGCCCTTATGAACCACGAAGGTGTTGCGACAATCCTTGCAACAGGTGGTAATGCCATGGTTAAAGCCGCATACTCATGTGGTAAACCAGCTCTTGGGGTAGGTGCCGGAAACGTTCCAGCTTATGTTGAAAAATCAGCAAACATCCGTCAAGCAGCACACGATATCGTTATGTCTAAATCATTTGATAATGGTATGGTCTGTGCATCTGAACAAGCGGTTATCATTGATAAAGAAATTTACGATGAATTTGTAGCAGAATTCAAATCTTACCACACTTACTTTGTAAACAAAAAAGAAAAAGCTCTTCTTGAAGAATTCTGCTTCGGCGTGAAAGCAAACAGCAAAAACTGTGCTGGTGCGAAATTGAACGCTGACATCGTTGGTAAACCAGCAACTTGGATTGCAGAGCAAGCAGGATTTACAGTTCCAGAAGGAACAAACATTCTTGCTGCAGAATGTAAAGAAGTTGGTGAAAACGAGCCATTGACTCGTGAAAAATTGTCACCAGTTATCGCAGTTTTGAAATCTGAAAGCCGTGAAGATGGTATTTCCAAAGCTCGTCAAATGGTTGAATTTAACGGTCTTGGTCACTCAGCAGCTATCCACACAACTGACGAAGAATTGACTAAAGAATTTGGTAAAGCTGTTAAAGCTATTCGTGTTATCTGTAACTCACCTTCTACTTTCGGTGGTATCGGGGACGTTTACAATGCCTTCTTGCCATCATTGACACTTGGATGTGGTTCTTACGGACGCAACTCAGTTGGGGATAACGTTAGTGCCATTAACCTCTTGAATATCAAAAAAGTCGGAAGACGGAGAAATAACATGCAATGGATGAAACTTCCTTCAAAAACATACTTTGAACGTGATTCAATTCAATACCTTCAAAAATGTCGTGACGTTGAACGTGTCATGATCGTTACTGACCATGCCATGGTAGAACTTGGTTTCCTTGATCGTATCATCGAACAACTTGATCTTCGTCGCAATAAGGTTGTTTATCAAATCTTCGCTGATGTAGAACCAGATCCAGATATCACAACTGTAAACCGTGGTACTGAGATTATGCGTGCCTTCAAACCAGATACAATCATCGCTCTCGGTGGTGGATCTCCAATGGATGCTGCTAAAGTAATGTGGCTCTTCTACGAACAACCAGAAGTGGACTTCCGTGACCTTGTCCAAAAATTCATGGATATCCGTAAACGTGCCTTCAAATTCCCATTGCTTGGTAAGAAGACTAAATTCATCGCGATCCCAACTACATCTGGTACAGGATCTGAAGTAACACCATTTGCCGTTATCTCTGATAAAGCAAACAACCGCAAATACCCAATTGCTGACTACTCATTGACACCAACTGTGGCAATCGTAGACCCTGCTTTGGTATTGACAGTTCCTGGATTTGTTGCTGCGGACACTGGTATGGACGTATTGACTCACGCGACTGAGGCCTATGTATCACAAATGGCTAGCGACTACACTGACGGTCTTGCACTTCAAGCCATCAAGCTTGTATTTGAAAACCTTGAAAGCTCAGTTAAGAATGCAGACTTCCACTCACGTGAGAAAATGCATAACGCTTCAACAATCGCTGGTATGGCCTTTGCCAATGCCTTCCTAGGTATTTCTCACTCAATGGCTCATAAGATTGGTGCGCAATTCCACACAATCCACGGTCGTACAAATGCTATCTTGCTTCCATACGTCATTCGCTACAACGGTACTCGCCCAGCTAAGACAGCTACATGGCCTAAGTACAACTACTACCGTGCAGACGAGAAATATCAAGATATCGCTCGTATGCTTGGCCTTCCAGCTTCTACACCAGAAGAAGGGGTTGAATCTTTCGCAAAAGCTGTTTACGAACTCGGTGAGCGCGTAGGTATCCAAATGAACTTCAAAGCACAAGGAATTGATGAAAAAGAATGGAAAGAACATTCTCGTGAATTGGCCTTCCTTGCTTATGAAGATCAATGTTCACCAGCTAACCCACGTCTTCCAATGGTAGACCATATGCAAGAAATCATCGAAGATTCTTACTATGGCTACAAAGAAAGACCAGGACGCCGTAAATAATTGTTATCAGCCTAGAGGCAGGAGAAATCCTGTCTCTTTTTTTGTAATTCTATTTGAAAAATGGTATAATCATCGCATATATTTATTTGAAAATCAAATCTTTAATAATCATGCGAGGGGCAAATGAACAAGATAAATGAGTTAGGGGATAAAGTGCGACTTTTAAGAGAGGAGAGAGGACTTAGTCGTCCAGTTTTTTGCGGGGATGAGTCTGAATTATCAGTGCGTCAGCTGGTGCGGATAGAAAAAGGAGAGTTTCGCCCGACGATAAAAACACTAGAATATATTGCAGATCGATTAGAAATTCCGTCCTACGTCTTGATGCCAGATTATAAGGAATTACCCAAGCGTTACCAAGAATTAAAGTACTTTCTTTTACATCATCCTGACTATGGAGACAAGGAGTTGCAGGAGCAAAAGGAAGAATATTTCGATGAGATTTTTGAGAATTTTTATGATGATTTGCCACGTGATGAGAAGGTGATAGTGGATTGTCTTCAAGCCATAGATGCAGTGAGAATGACTAGTAATTCCTTATATGGAAGCAGTGTGATTGAGGACAGTCTTCAAGATTTACTATCCAGAGATGTATATAGGGCTGAGGAATTGTTGAAATTGAGACTGTATTTTCTTTGTCAGTTAATGGATGGTTTAAACGAGGGTGAGATAAAAAAGTCTGAGCATGAAACCATTCTTTGTTTTCATGACAAACTAAGTTCTCAGGTTGATAAGATAGAGTTCGATTGTTTGGACTTACTTAGAGACTCCTTGTTAGCTTCTTTAACTTGTATAGAGATTATGGGGTTGCTTCATTATTTTAAGAGGGCAGTCGAGACCTTAAATAAAATAGGGCAAAAAACACGAGATTTTCAAAAACAACCGATTGTCTTGATGGTGGAGTGGAAATATTATATTCAGACGGATTATGATACAGCCAAACAAAAGTATGAAGAAGCAAAAATGATGGCGAGAATGTTTGGTAATGAGAAGTTAATCGTTAGTTTAGATAATGAATGGAGCGAAGATTTAGAAAGGTATTGTTAAATGCTTTATAGGAGTGACATTTCTGTCATTGGAGGAATGTCGCTTTTTTGTTACAATGAATTTTACTTGATATACATCCAGAAGCAAACTAGGCAATAGAGAGAAAATTCTAAGTAGTAGGCCCATAGGGTAAATCAGTGCTGATGTAGCTTGAAGGATTTTCTATAAGTAGGATGTATGACGATAACAGTTTTAAACAAGGGGGAAAGAATGTCTATTTTATCCATTAAAAATATTTCAAAGTTTTACACTTTGGACGGTAAACATCAAGAGCAGGCTTTAAAGAATATAAATCTGCAAATCGCAAAAGGTAAAATTACAGCGATTTACGGTCCATCAGGCTGTGGCAAAACCAGTTTGCTAAACATCATCAGCGGTTTAGATAGACAATATGAAGGAGATTTAGAGTTTAAAGGGGAGTCCCTCCGTGACTTATCAGAGATTGAACTAACTCAATTTCGTAAAGATAAGATTGGATTTGTGTTTCAAAACTTTAACCTCATTCCACATCAGTCTGTCTTGGACAATGTCAAGCTACCTCTCTATGTCAAAGATTTATCTGACAGGGAGATGACAATGATTGCAAAGGAGCAATTAAGTAACTTGGGCATGGAGCCTTTTATTACTAAAAATGTTAAACAGCTTTCTGGCGGGCAAAAGCAACGTGTAGCAATCGCGCGTGCTTTGGTGAATCAGCCTGATATGATTGTAGCAGATGAGCCAACGGGTTCGCTGGATTCTCAATCCCAAGAAATGGTATTGGAAGTGTTTAAAAAATTAGCCCAAACAGGGAAAACAGTATTGATCGTAACCCATAATCCAGAGGTTGCCGAATATGCAGATGTGATTATCAAAATGAAGGATGGTGAAGTCGTTGAAGAAGTCAAAAAATAAAGGATTATCATTGAAAAATAAATTCAAACTTTCTTTAAATAACTTTCTGGAAAGAAAGTGGCGTAACCTATTGATTGCGCTAGCAACCTCAATCGGTTTTGTAGGAGTCTTAATTTCTTTCGGCTTGGGAAATGCTTTGATTTCGATGATTGATGAAAATACGAATGGAGGTCAAATCCCTTCTCAAGTTCAGATTGCTTTAAACACAAAAAATGTTGGACGAGGCTTTTTGAACCAAGATGATAAGAACTATATCACGGATACAGTTGGGAAAGAAGCTATTAAATATTTGGAGAGCCCTTTTGGGATGAACATGTCAAATATTACTATAGATGGGCAAGAAATGGATCTGAGTCAGACGATGCCTTCTTATGCTCAAGTAGTGAGTCTCTATGAGGATACAAGTATTTCTGTTAGTAGTAATGAGGCGGACAAAGTATTAGCTGGATCCCTCTATACTGATACAAATGAACAGGGCTTAACGATTCCAATCAGCTTACTAAAAAATTGGAATGAACAGACAGGAAACAATCTGACAGCTAATGATGTTATTGGCAAATCAGTCTCAGCAAGCATTGTAGAAAATGCTGCTGAAGCTAGTAAGACTGCTCAATTTCAAACGAAGATTGTACGTGTAATCAATGATGAAGATGACATGGAGGACAGCAATAGTTTTATGCCGTCTCATCAAATGGAAACGATTTTGAAAGAAGCTGGATTTACAAAAGCTGTATCTTATTTTATCTTAGAACTCAAAGATCCATCACAGACAAAAGCGGTAACAGAAGAATTACAGAAAAATAAGAAGTATACTGTTCTTTCTCAACAGAAGGTTCTTGATATTGTGATTACTTTTATTCGTGTCATTCAGGGATTGTTGATTGTACTTTCATCACAAGCTATTGTGGTAGCAGCGGTCATGATTGGTATCATTATTTACATCAATATCATGCAACGTTCTAAGGAAATAGGTGTCATGAAGGCAGTTGGTTATCAAAATCGTGATGTCAAAGGAATTTTTATTTACGAGGCTATCTGGATTGTAAGCATCGCCTTGTTACTGGCCTTTTTGGTTGCACAAGGGGTGGGAAGTTTGGCGAATGCGGTTGTAAATCACTTTTACCCATCCATCACGAAGGTTTTTGAATTAAATTTGTTATCTGTTTTAGGAACTCTAGCTTTCGCTCTCTTACTTGGTTATGTCTCAGCTTACTTCCCGGCGCGTAAAATTAGTAAAATGGATCCTGTAGAATCGCTACGATATGAATAGTAAGGGATTCCTTGATTTATAGTCTTGAAAAGAAACTAACATAGAAAAACAATGCCCGTACTTGCAATTAAACTTAAATAGTTATATAATAGGTTTGTTGAAAGGTGATTTGTAGTGATTCAAGTTACTCTTTTCACAATAAAAATTTCATGATTTTCATAAGGAGGAAATCACTAATGGTAGTTAAAGTTGGTATTAACGGTTTCGGACGTATCGGTCGTCTTGCTTTCCGTCGTATCCAAAACGTAGAAGGTGTTGAAGTTACTCGTATCAACGACCTTACAGATCCAGTTATGCTTGCACACTTGTTGAAATACGACACAACTCAAGGTCGTTTCGACGGTACTGTTGAAGTTAGAGAAGGTGGATTTGAAGTTAACGGTAAATTCATCAAAGTTTCTGCTGAACGTGATCCAGAACAAATCGACTGGGCTAACGACGGTGTAGAAATCGTTCTTGAAGCTACTGGTTTCTTTGCTAAGAAAGCAGCTGCTGAAAAACACTTGCACGCTGGTGGAGCTAAAAAAGTTGTTATCACTGCTCCTGGTGGAAACGACGTTAAAACAGTTGTATTCAACACTAACCACGACGTTCTTGACGGTACTGAAACAGTTATCTCAGGTGCTTCATGTACTACAAACTGCTTGGCTCCAATGGCTAAAGCTCTTCAAGATAACTTTGGTGTTGTAGAAGGATTGATGACTACTATCCACGCTTACACTGGTGACCAAATGATCCTTGACGGACCACACCGTGGTGGTGACCTTCGCCGTGCTCGCGCTGGTGCTGCAAACATCGTTCCTAACTCAACTGGTGCTGCAAAAGCTATCGGTCTTGTAATCCCAGAATTGAACGGTAAACTTGACGGATCTGCACAACGCGTCCCAACTCCAACTGGATCAGTTACTGAATTAGTAGCAGTTCTTGAAAAGAACGTTACTGTTGATGAAGTGAACGCAGCTATGAAAGCAGCTTCAAACGAATCATACGGTTACACAGAAGATCCAATCGTATCTTCAGATATCGTAGGTATGTCTTACGGTTCATTGTTTGACGCAACTCAAACTAAAGTTCTTGACGTTGACGGTAAACAATTGGTTAAAGTTGTATCATGGTACGACAACGAAATGTCATACACTGCACAACTTGTTCGTACTCTTGAATACTTCGCAAAAATCGCTAAATAATTCATGAGTCGATAAAAAGCAAGACCTCTTGGTCTTGCTTTTCTTATATGAAAAGAATGGATGACACAATCATCTATTCTTTTTTAATTCTTTTTCAAAAGTATCTGATAGGGTAGTGAAGCTTAATTTCTCTAGAGTAAGCGGATGGGTAAAGGATAGTCGAAAGGCGTGGAGCATAAGCCGACTTGTTTTTGATTTACTATTATAGAGAGGATCACCCAGGATAGGAAGATTATGATGGGAAAGGTGGACACGAATCTGATGGGTTCGCCCGGTCTTTAGTTTGCAACGAACCAAGGAAGTTTTGTTTGGAAATTGCTTTAATCTGCTTACATGCGTTTCAGCATATTGCCCATTTTTTGTATCAACTATTCGTTTTCTGCGGTCATGGCGATCACGTCCGATTTTGTCTTTGAAAACAAGTTCTTTGCTGTTGATATGTCCGTCGACCTGTGCCCAATATTCCCTAGAAATCTCTTTTTTCTCCAATAAGCGATTGAGAATGGGTAGGATAAAAGGATTTTTGGCAAAGAGAACCAAGCCACTGGTTTCCATGTCTAGACGATGAACGACATAGCAGGTTTGGCCAACATAGGCACTGACATGGTTCAGAAGGGCGATTTCGTTTGGCTGATTACCATGCGTTTTCATCCCCTCTGGTTTGTTGACAATAATCAAGTGTTGATCTTGATAAACCTCTTGAACGAGGTTTGGGTTGCCCCAAGGAATTTCTTTTTCGGGATAATCTTCCTCGTCAAAAGTTAACTGGCAAACATCTCCAGGACTTACAATCTCGTTCCAATGAACTTCTCGCTGATTAATCAAAATATGTTTCTTGATTCTCAAAAAATGACGGATTTTTCTAGGGATGAGGAGTTGTTCCTCAAGTAATTGCTTTACCGTCATTTGAGGTAGAGAGTCTGGTAATGTAAATGTGAATTTCATACAGATATTGTAACAAAAAAAGCCCTATTTGGATAGGAAATAGCTAAATTCTTGTCTTCCTATGATGAAGATGATAAAATAAACGCATGAAATTAGATAAATTATTCGAGAAATTTCTTTCTCTTTTTAAAAAAGAAACAAGTGAATCAGAGGATTCTGGGTCTACTAGCTTGCGTCGTTCTCGCAGTGATCGAAAAAAATTAGCCCAAGTAGGTCCAATTCGAAAATTCTGGCGTCGTTATCATTTAACAAAGATTGTCCTTATACTAGGTTTGAGTGCAGGCTTGCTAGTTGGAACCTATTTGTTTGCTGTAGCTAAGTCAACCAATGTTAACGATTTGCAAAACGCCTTGAAAACTCGGACTATCATTTTTGACCGTGAAGAAAAAGAGGCTGGTGCTTTGTCTGGTCAAAAAGGAACTTATGTTGAATTGACTGATATCAGTAAAAATTTGCAGAGTGCCGTTATTGCGACAGAAGACCGCTCTTTCTATAAAAATGACGGGATTAACTATGGTCGTTTCTTCTTGGCGATTGTCACTGCTGGTCGTTCAGGTGGTGGCTCTACTATTACTCAACAGCTGGCTAAAAATGCCTATCTGTCGCAGGATCAAACTGTTGAGAGAAAAGCGAAAGAATTTTTCTTGGCTTTAGAATTGACTAAAAAATATAGCAAGGATCAGATCTTAACCATGTACCTTAACAATGCCTATTTTGGAAATGGTGTGTGGGGTGTAGAAGATGCGAGTAAGAAATACTTTGGAGTTTCTGCATCAGAAGTGAGTCTGGATCAAGCTGCGACTCTGGCAGGAATGCTAAAGGGGCCGGAACTGTATAATCCTTTGAATTCTGTAGAAGATTCTACCAATCGTCGCGATACTGTTTTGCAGAATATGGTTGCAGCGGGTTACATTGATAAAAACCAAGAAACCGAAGCTGCGGAAGTTGATATGAATTCGCAATTGCACGATAAGTATGAAGGGAAAATCTCAGATTATCGCTATCCTTCTTACTTTGATGCGGTGGTTAATGAAGCCGTTTCTAAGTATAATCTAACAGAGGAAGAAATCGTAAATAATGGCTACCGCATTTACACAGAGCTGGACCAAAACTACCAAGCAAATATGCAGGTTGTCTATGAAAATACAGCGCTATTTCCGAGGGCAGAGGATGGAACATTTGCTCAATCAGGAAGTGTCGCTCTCGAACCGAAAACAGGAGGAGTTCGTGGAGTTGTCGGCCAAGTTGCTGACAATGATAAAACTGGATTTCGGAATTTCAACTATGCAACTCAATCAAAACGTAGCCCTGGCTCTACAATTAAGCCTTTAGTTGTTTATACGCCAGCAGTTGAGGCAGGTTGGGCTTTGAACAAGCAGTTGGATAACCATACCATGAAGTATGACAACTATAAGGTAGATAACTATGCAGGAATCAAAAAGAGTCGAGAAGTTCCCATGTATCAAGCCTTGGCAGAATCGCTTAATCTACCTGCTGTTGCTACTGTTAATGATTTGGGCGTCGACAAGGCTTTTGAGGCAGGCGAAAAATTTGGACTCAACATGGATAAGGTCGACCGTGTTCTTGGTGTCGCCTTGGGAAGTGGCGTCGAAACCAATCCTCTGCAAATGGCTCAAGCATATGCAGCCTTTGCAAATGAAGGTTTAATGCCTGAAGCTCATTTTATTAGTAGAATTGAAAATGCTAGTGGACAAGTTATTGCAAGCCATAAAAATTCACAAAAACGGGTGATTGATAAGTCTGTAGCTGATAAGATGACCAGTATGATGTTGGGGACATTTACCAACGGTACCGGTATTAGTTCATCTCCTGCAGATTATGTAATGGCAGGAAAAACTGGTACAACTGAAGCGGTTTTCAATCCAGAATATACAAGTGACCAGTGGGTAATTGGTTATACTCCGGATGTAGTGATTAGCCACTGGCTTGGCTTTCCGACCACTGATGAAAATCACTATCTAGCTGGCTCTACTTCAAACGGTGCAGCTCATGTCTTTAGAAATATTGCAAATACTATTTTACCTTATACGCCAGGAAGTACCTTTACAGTTGAAAATGCATATAAGAAAAACGGAATTGCACCAGCTAACACAAAAAGACAAGTACAAACCAATGATAATAGCCAGACAGATGATAATTTGTCTGATATTCGAGGACGTGCGCAAAGTCTAGTAGATGAGGCTAGTCGGGCTATCTCAGATGCGAAGATTAAGGAAAAGGCTCAAACAATATGGGATTCGGTAGTCAATCTATTTCGCTAAGATGCTTGTCAAAGCCTAGCTTTCTTGTTATAATAGATAGGATGGAGGCGTTATGGCACTAAAAAAAGCAAGCCTAGCTTGTGCGGTTTGTGGTTCGAGAAACTATTCAATCAAGATTAGTGGAAACCCCAAGCCTACACGACTAGAAGTAAATAAATTTTGTAAGCATTGTGGCAAGTACACTACACACAGAGAAACGAGATAGGAGAGAGCGATGCGTTTTATTGGAGATATTTTTAGACTTCTTAAAGACACAACATGGCCAACTCGCAAGGAAAGCTGGAGAGATTTTCGTTCTATTATGGAATACACAGCTTTCTTTGTAGTAATTATTTACATTTTTGACCAGTTGATTGTTTCAGGTTTGATTCGATTTATTAACATTTTTTAGAAGGTTAGTGGAGTTAATTACACTAGAAATCTTCTATTTATGAAAGGAAATATCATGGATAGTTTTGATAAAGGGTGGTTTGTTTTACAAACTTATTCTGGTTATGAAAATAAGGTAAAAGAAAATCTATTACAACGTGCACAAACCTACAATATGTTGGATAATATTCTACGTGTTGAAATTCCAACACAAACAGTGCAAGTTGAAAAAAATGGAAAGAGAAAAGAAGTAGAAGAAAATCGCTTTCCAGGTTATGTTCTTGTAGAAATGGTCATGACAGATGAAGCTTGGTTTGTTGTTCGAAATACACCAAATGTTACAGGATTCGTCGGATCTCACGGAAATAGATCAAAACCAACTCCATTATTGGAACAAGAAATTCGTGATATCTTGGTTTCTATGGGACAAACTGTACAAGAGTTTGATATCGATGTTGAAGTTGGTCAAACTGTACGTATTATTGATGGTGCTTTTGCAGACTACACTGGTAAGATTACAGAAATTGATAATAACAAAGTGAAGATGATTATCTCTATGTTTGGTAATGACACAGTTGCAGAAGTAAACCTAAACCAAATCGCAGAATTATAACCCTGAGAGAGGCAAGCCCTCTCTTTTTTGTGCAGTTGAGGAGGTGAAGGGTGCAGAATGGATCAAATGTGCCAAAAGTGTTTCTGAATCTGTTAGACTGTACACAGAAAGGGGAAAAGAATGATTAAAGAATTGTATGAAGAAGTCCAGGGGAGTGTATATAAGTGTAGAAATGAATATTACCTTCATTTGTGGGAGTTATCGGATTGGGAGCAAGAGGGAATGATTTGCTTACATGAATTGATTAGTAGAGAAGAAGGACTGGTAGAAGATATTCCACGTTTAAGGAAATATTTCAAAACCAAGTTTCGAAATCGAATTTTAGACTATATCCGTAAGCAAGAAAGCCACAAACGAAGATATAATAAAGAACCTTATGAAGAAGTAGGCGAGATCAGTCATCGTATAAGTGAGGGAGGTCTGTGGCTAGATGACTATTATCTCTTTCATGAAACACTAAGAGATTATAGAAACAAACAAACTAAAGAGCAACAAGAAGAGCTAGAACGCATTTTAAGAAATGAACGATTCCGAGGGCGTCAAAGAGTGCTAAAGGACTTACGTATTGTGTTTAAAGAGTTTGACATCCGTACTCATTAGGAATTCATGCAAAAAGGTAAATTCCCAAACTAAGTTCCACCGCTAATCCAAGTGGAAGTTAGTCTGATAAAAATTCTAAAAACCAGTGGAAATCCGTGTCAGGGTAAGTTCCACTGGTTTTAATCAT
>NZ_JAHXBZ010000009.1:0-7031 GCF_019448275.1 Streptococcus humanilactis
ACCTGGGTTCTTCGCTTTGACCTTATCTTCCACTTGTTTTTTCTCTTCTGGAGTTAAGTGGGATTTGTCTTGAACAACAACCTTCTCATCTGGTTTCACTGGTGTGAAGTCTTTTGCTTGTGCCGTCACAGTAGTTGGTTCTGATGGATGACTGTCACCTTTCGTAGCTGTTGCTGTTACCTGACTTTTATCTTTTACACCTTCAGCTGGAATAAGGAGTTGCCCTGTACTTGAATCTACTGTTACACCTACTGGCTTATCTGATGATGACCATGTTCCATTTTTATCTTTGACTACTGTTACAGTTTTATTTTGTTCTTTCTCATCAGTGTAATTAACCGTGACTTTATCTGCATCCCCTGTTGGCGTTACTGTAACTGTTCCATCACTTGGTGCTGTTGCTGTTGGTGGTGTTGGTTTATCTTCCCTAACTTTAACCGTTAATTGTATTTCTCCTGATTCTTTACCTTGACTATCAATTGCTTTGTATTTGACAATATATGTGCCTGGTTTTCTAGAATTAATATCTTTTACATCATTTTGTCCATTTACAGATACAATCTCTGTTCGTACTTTAGTACCACGTGTTGCATCTTTATCATCTTCATAGTCAGCTTTTGTAACTAAAGTCTTAAGATCTATATTTTCGCCAAATTCTAATACTTTTTCATTTCCTGCAACTGCAGATGTAACGGTTGGGGCTTGGTTTGTAACTTGAATTGTTTTCCAATCTACTGCACTTGAATAATTTCTTTCTGAGATATTAGCTATTGCTTTAGCAGTTCCTTCTGCAATAGATTCTTTCATCTCAATAGTGATTGTATTCGTAAATGCATCTTTTGTTGTATTCTTAACCTCCCCTAGAGTTGGTTTATTTGAAACCCATGTACTATTAATATTTTCACGCTTTAGTCCTATCTCACGTGCCGCTCCTGTAGCTTTATCCGTATAAGATACATAAACCATACCTGCATCGTGTGGGGCTTTTACTACTATATTTTTAGCTCCCGCAAATAGGCTATTTCCTCTCTCTTCAGATGGTTGAATTGTAGTTTCACCTAATGATACAGCCACATTTGTTGCATCACTTTCAATACCATCTACAATTTGAGTAACAGTGACTTGATCACGTGGCACTAATTGAGTTTGATTTAATTGATTACTATTTAAACCTTTAGGAAGACTTACTCTCCATTTTCCATTGTTACCTACTGTAACTTCATTAATCGGTACACCTGGTACTGTTACTTTAATCTTAGCACCTGGACGTCCTGTACCAGTTAATTCTCTATCTGTTGAAGCTACAGTTGGCACTCCTATACTACCTTTTGGTTTTATTGTTGTATCATAAGTAGGTGCTTCTGGCTTAACATTGACTTTAACATCAATTATCTTAGAAGGTCGTTTTTGTGTCGCATCAGGCTGATTTTGCCCTGTTTGAGACATAGGTAATGTTACTTTTACTCTATAGTTCTGTACACCTGGAGTATTTGCTATCAGTGTTTGTTTATTACCTTGAGCATTTACCCATTCATAGGTTGTTCCAGTCGGTAAGTCCTCTGAGCCAGCTACCTTAGCTACTGCATCTTTTGCATTTTGTTCAGTTAAAGTCGCTCCTTTTGAAACAGTGACTCTTATTCTATTTGCTTCTACATCAAACACTTTATGAGTAACAGTTTCAGTATATTCTAAATTACCTGTTGTGGTTGGACGATTTGTATTTCTACTATAGTCATACTTACCACCAAATTTATAATTCGTAGTTCCTACCGGATCTTTTGCAAGAGCTTCTGTAAATTTATCTCCAGGTTGTGCCACATTATCACTTGCTTTATAAATCCAAGTCATCCCATCAGGAATAGTTCCTCCATTATGATAATATACAGATGAACCACCACTACGTGCTGTATCTGGATTTTTAAAATCATAAAGTGTACGAGCAATTGGGAATGTATTCAAAACTTTATAAGTCAAGTTAATTTTTTGAGTTCTATTTTCTCCGAAATTAACAGTCGCTTCTACCGTTTTTGTCTCTTCTTTTCCACTTCTTATGCTAGCAGTTTCAAGCACTGCTGTGACAGTTGCGCCTTGTGGTAAATCTTGAAGTGTATTACCTTCTCGAACTTGAACCAGTTTATTCAATTCAGCCTGTGTCAAAGTTTCCCCGCGTACAACATTAATTGTCTGACGCGCAACTAAGTTATATCCAACTTTAAAGAAACCAAGGCTTGCACCATCGCTATTATCCTCATGGCTCTTGTTGCCAGAAGCGTCTGTTGTTTTGGCAAAGACTTCATAAGTCGCTGGGGTAACTTCTTTTTTCAGACGTGTAATAACATCTGTTTTTTCAACTCCATTTTCTACAATGAGCGTTTTAGTGTTACCCGTTTTAACCCACATATTTAATTTGCTACGAACAGTATTAGTAGTAGCATTCGTCGCATCATCTTTATCGTAATTATCTGTTACTTTAACCAGACTAGTAAACGATGTATTTTCAGCTAAACGTGTCGCTTGATTACTTGAAGTTGCTAAATTGTTCGAATTCGAACGGGCTACCTCTGGCTTAATTGGATCAACAGGTACAAAATACAAATTGATAACATTAGTATTATTTTCTAACGTTGTATTGCGTTCCGCTAACAATGCTGCATCTGTCCATTTCGGCATCAAATACAATTTACGTTTTACAATTAACGACGATCCATCTTTCGCTTTCACAACAGGAGTGTTAATGGTAACTGTTCCTGCACCGTTGGATACTGGAATTGTTGTAGTTCCTTTTTCTAAGTTAGTTCCGACGATGTTTCTATCATTAACATCACTACGATTTGTCTCTACTAGTTTATTTGCTGAATTATCGACAGTTCCTCCACCGGCAAAATTATCACGAACAATATCTAATACGTTCACCGGTTTATTGTTGTGATAGAAGAAACCACCTTCATGTTTATAACCGTTTTCTTTTCTTTCACCTGCAACTTTATCAGTACCATTAACAACTGTTAACGAAGGTTGCCTACTAGCATCCGGATTTTTCGGATTTGCTGTAATAGTGTTCAAAATGTCATTAATTGGTAATGGAGTACCTTTCGTTGCATCGAATTTATAAATTAAACTCTTGCCATCTTGGCTCCATTCAAAACCTTTGTCAGTAGGACGATTAGCTAGGATTCCATTATTCTTAAATGTCAAATTATAATCATCACGAATATGAGCATAACGAGTCACTACTCCAGTTGTAGGATTTACTTCTAGCTCTGCTACTTTATTATCTTTATCCACCGCACGAATAACACCAGCGTCCGTAATGGTAATGTCATTTACTGTTTTACCTCTTAAGATACCATTTTTATTAGCTTCAAAAATCGCATTCTTAATGGCTGTTTTTTCTTCTTCGGATAAATTACCTTTTTTTATTTGAACAATTTTATTAGCCGGTTGAGCAAATACACTTCTTCCTGTAACGTTTCTATCTGCACTATTATCCGAAGTTACAGAATAAGCTGTAGCATTTTGTCCCCCGCTAACTTTTACTACTGCATGAACTGGTTGCCCTTCTCTCAAGTTAGCAGTAAAGTCTCCTGCAAATAAAGTGGTTGTACTATTTCTATCTGTCACAGTCTTGCTAGCGACCTTAGTTGTCCCTTGATAAAGTTCTACCGTTACATTCGATCCATTTTGCAATTGATCACTCGTTGGCAGATTTCCTACTGTCACACTTGGACGTGAACCTGCCGTACCATAAAATTGTTCTTGAGCTAGCGTCGGAGTATTTGGCTTAACATTAAACTCGATTGTTTTTTCTAAAAATCCTCTACCAGCTACAGAAGCAGTATCTCCTGTTAATCCTGTTGTAGGATTTGTTGGTAATCCTTTTGTAGAAGTTTTACTATTTGGGAAATAGGCTCTGGCTTTAACATCGTATTTTCCAATCTTGTCAAAGGAAACATGTTCGCTGATTTCATTTCCGTTTAGGTAACGGAATTTCATATCTGCTCCAAAATATCCGTCTCCTTTATTCGTTCCATCTGTTGTTGTTAAGTAATGATTTGGATCCGCACTTCTCTGCTTAAGTCCTAATACATCAGAACGAGTATTATCATTAACTGGTGTACCGCGATCTTCAAACGCTAAATCATATGTTTTAACTTTAAATTTCAGTGTAGATTGATTTCCTTTATCAACATTTCCTGTTGCATCATCTGAAGCTTTCAAGGTAACAACATTAGTTCCTAAATGAGCATCAGTTGCCACTCTTCCTGAAATAGTTGCAGTTGCAGGTTTGGTTTCTGAACCACTATTGGTTGTAAGAGTATTTCCATGATTTAAATTAACACCCCTAGGTAATCCACTAATATGTTTGATATTAATTTTCCCATTGGCATTGTTGTCGTGCATTTTTAACGGGATATCTAAAGTAGCCCCTCTGAACACTTCAACTTCTGGAGAGTTATTTTCAGAACTTCCTAGTACAAACTCTCTGTTATTTGTTGGGTTTGTCATTTTCACAGTTGGAGGCTGTGTATCACGTTCAGGCGTTGGAATTACAGGTGCACTAAATTCTGAATCTACTGTAGTATCTTTTACTGTTGTTTTAGCTTTAATCTCTGTTGACGGTAATACTCCAGGTACATTAATAGTAGCTTTTTGACCACTTGTTGTTCCTGTTCCGATAACTTTATTACCACTATATAATGTCACTGTAGAATTATCAGGAACTCCATTTTGTACATTTACTACTACTTTTTGCCCTTTTTTGCCCGCTTTTTCATTTACAGAATTTTGGTCAATTACAGGTGTTTTAGGTTTAACATTTAATGTAACTGTACCATCTGAACCAGAACCTTTATCCTCTGAACTTGTACCATCTTGATATCTTGCAATTACTTTATATTTGAATACTCCAGCTGTAGTAGCTGTACTTGCTGGCTTGACACCATTTTGCCAACTCCACTTCATACTTGCAGGGAATGGTTTACTCTCTTTATGTCTAACGTAACCTGAATTTGCAGGATCATCTGGATCTCCTAAAGTGTCTCCTACTGTTTTTGTAACAGTCAATCCTTGAATTGGGTTTAATTGTGCATCTGGCTTACTTACCAACCTTGTTCCAGTAGCAGCATAAACATATGCTTCATACGCAGTTGTTCCACCTCCCGCTTTAGCGCTTACAGCCATTGCACCCGCTCTTTGGGCTTGTGCATCAGTAACATCATCTCTTAAACGCATCTTAACGTGATATTTATAAGCGAAATGTTGATGTTTTGATATAGTTAATAGATGAGAATAAGAAGGACCAGGAAGACTCCCATTTGGATTATTGCCTAATCTAATGATACTATTTAACTCAGGATTATTTTGTAATTGTTTTAACATTTGTTGTACCTGACTACGATTTCTCCCAGAAGGACCACCATCAAACTGAAAAAGACCACCTGCACTGCCCCATAATCTTTGTGAACCGTCATCCTGAACTTTCCCTGCACTTAGAGAGACCATATATCTCGGCCCCACTTGAGTAAAATGATCAGGATTATCAGAAAGTCTTCCTGTTGTTCCTGGTTTTTTTTGATAGCGTTCATAGTAAGCATCAGAAACAACTCCTACCGGATAATTGCTACCAACATTATACAAAAGATCACGAGGTGGGTAGAACCAAAAGGCATCGCCAACAAAATCCCCACCCAATGCTTTACCATCATTATGGAAGAAAACATCGTAAGTAATAAATTTCTGATTACCCTCCGTACTATATTTTGCTGTCATGAATACTTTTTCGATTGTTCGGGTACGATTTCCTTCAACTGTCGAACCTTGTCCTGCAGGCTCTGATATATACTCTTTTACATTATTTAACGCGCCTTCCACACGTCCACTATCTGCTCTAAATCCTGTTCCTTGAGCCATTCTCTGACCATTACGCGGGTCACGAGCGCCTGAAGATAGACGTGTTGTAGCGTTTTTAACAGAAGTAAACATTCTCTTCACAAGTTTGTTCATTTGTTCAACATCTGTTAGAGAGACTGTAGTATTTTGAAGAACACCTTGAGCCAATCCCAATAGTTCATTGGCTTTTTCAAGAACTTCTTTCGTAGTATCATGTTCAGGAACTTCTAAAATTGCTGCCTGCAATTGATCAACAGATACTTTCAAAGCATCTTTTTTAGCTGATACAGTTTGACTCTCTTCGCTTGCTCTTACTTCAGAAGAAGATTCGCTCACTGGTTTTTCAGCCTCAGTTCCAGTATTACTTTCTCGAACCTCACTTGATTCTTTTACATCACTTGATTCTTTTACAGTCGTAGATAAAGTAGCTAAATCAGTAGACAAAAGTTCTTTTAGTTCATTAATATCTTTTTGAACTGCATCAGCTTTATCTAGTAATACCTGAGCTTTCTTAACTCTTTCTTTTACAGAAGAAAGCACTGAGTCGTCAAGGTTTAATTTAGTTGAAAGAAGAGCATTTAATTCTTCAACTACTTTTCTTAACTGACTTTTATCAACCGTATTGCTACTATTTTCAACAATTGCAGTCTCTTTATTTTCTAAAGATTTATTGACTACTTCTGATTTATTTTCAGTAGGTTCCTTAATACCCACAGGCGAGTCGCCCTTATCATTAGGTTGTACTACACCCGCAGTAGATTGTGAACTACTTCCACTTACGGTATCTGCACTAGCAACGCGTGCACCCAAAAACATCAGTGCTGCAACAGCAACTGAAGCGGCACCGAAACTATATTTACGAATAGAAAAGCGCAACACCTTTTCACGTTGATGACGCTTTATTCTATTGAGTGAATTTGATTTATTTTCCATTGTCCCTCCTGATGTTAAAACACAAAATCAAATTTAAAAGCAATATTCCCACTGGGAATAAAACAATAAAAACTACTATGATGGATATTTGACATCACAGCTATTACAGCTATTACAGCTATTACAGCTATTACAGCTATTACAGCTATTACAGCTATTACAGCTATTACAGCTATTACAGCTATTACAGCTATTACAGCTATTACAGC
>NZ_JAHXBZ010000009.1:7080-40671 GCF_019448275.1 Streptococcus humanilactis
GATTATAACACTTTTAACATATTCAATCAAACAAAATAGTGTAAATATGGCTAATTTCACGAATTTTCAGTAAGTTTCAAGAAAGCGCAATCAAGTTATTTATAATAATTAAAAATAAATATACATAACAATAGATATCCGACCCTTAATTTTAAGATATTCTTCAAATAACTACCATGAATATAAATTTATATTATTTTAAGTCAAATTCATAAACTTACGTCTTAGAAACAAATAGATGATAGTTTTAATTAAAAATCCAATCATTGATTCCCTATGCCTATCATTTCAAAGTATATCCTTATACAACGATATTTCTTGAATAGACTATCACCAAATAGGGAACTTTGATTTCAAATGAGTATAGCGGATTGAAGTTGGAATAGTCCAACACGACTCCTAATTCATTTTTAGAAATTGACCAATCGATTTGCGTACATTTTATTTCAATCCACTATCTCTTAGTATTGATACCTACTTTTTCGAGAATACAAGAACAGCCTTGCACCTCTTGAAATGAGGAACAAGGCTGTTGTTATTTTTTTATTTATTGTCCACTTAACAATGAACCATTCATATTTTGACTACATTTTTAGTCTTCTTTTTTCTTTGCAAGAGCAAGTCCGAGACCACCTAGCATACCAAGAAGTCCTAGAGATGCAAGAGCAGCATTTGATTCTGTTCCTGTATTTGGCAATACATTTTGAGAATCATTTGACTTAGCTCCATTATCATTAGTAGTCTTAGTATCTACCTGATCTGCATTCGGAGCAACTGCATCTGGAACTGAAGTTGTTGGTGCAGCTGTATCTTGACCAGAATTTCCATTAGCATCAGGCATTACTGGCACAACTGGAATTGGAGTTGGAGTTGTTAGCTCAGGTGTATCGTGACCAGAATTTACATTAGTATCAGGTGTTACTGGAATTGTATTTGTGTTTGAACTTACTTTTCTGAAAATGTGGGTCATTACTGGTTCATTTTCAGCTATCACAGTTCGTACAAATTCATATCCTGGAATTGATCCATGTTCAGCATCCTTTTCATTGCCTGTCTTAACGGATGATTTCAATACATTTCCATCTTCATCAATCCAACGAACCTCAATCATTAGCTCTGGCAATTCAATTGAAGCCGGTAATACACCATTTTCAAAAATTGTTACCTTAGCTGGATTTTCGACTGGAACTTCCACAGCTGGTTTACCTGGTTCAGTAATCTTACCTGTAGCTGGAACTTTACCTTCTGGTAATTCACTGTTTGGTACTTTACCTTTACCGTCTTCACCGATTGTGACTGTGATTGGCTTGTTACCTTTACCTGGGATTTCTACCGTAGTTCCTGGTGGGTATGTTGAACCATCTGGTTTCTTCGGTGTTACTGTAACATCACCTGTCTTAGGATCTTGTTCTAACTCTACTTTTGGTTCTTTCGTTATTCCATAAGTTCGAACTGTTGTCGGAGTTACCTTACCTGTTTTTGGATCAACTTCATAGGTAGTGGTATCAATTACATCAAGACCTTCAGAATCTTTAGATTGTTCAACCTTAGTTTTCGCACCAACTTTAACGATTGTCTTGCCTGCTGGGGTGACGACTGGATTACCAACGTGTGCTGTGATATGACCGTTCTTTGGATCTACATCGTAAGTGGTTGTAGTAACTGCTTTACCTTTTTCACCCTCAGTACGCTCATCTGGTGTACCGAAGTCTTTTTCAACATCTTTAACGTATTCCACTTCTGGTTCAATCGGTGTTTCTACTACTTTGTCCTTGGCTGCAACTTTAACGACTGTATTCGTTGGTTCTTTCGTACGAACTGGTTTTCCTACACTTGGGGTAATTTCCCCTGTTGTTGGATTTACTTTGTACGTTGTTGTGATAGTATCTTCACCATCTTCACCTTTAACGGTGATTGCTTCAGTACCTTTTTCTTTCGTATCATCTTTTTCGTAACGTACTGATGATGGTACTACTCTCTTCTCAACCGTTGCTTCTTTACTTGTTCCGTAAGTAGTTACTGTTGTTGGAGTCACCTTACCTGTTTTTGGATCAACTTCATAGGTAGTGGTATCAGTCACATCACGACCTTCAGGATCTTTAGAGTGTTCAACCTTAGTTTTCGCACCTACTTTAACGACTGTCTTACCTGCTGGGGTGACCACTGGGTGACCAACGTGCTCTGTAATATGACCGTCCTTTGGATCTACATCGTAAGTGGTTGTAGTAACTGTTTTACCTTTTTCACCCTCAGTACGCTGAGCTGGTGTACCGAAGTCACGAGTATCATCTTTTTCATAAACCACTGCGGGTTCAATTAGTGTGTCTACTACTTTGTCTTTGGCTGGAACTTTTACAACTGTTTCTGTTGGTTCTTTCGTACGAACTGGTTTTCCTACAGTTGGGGTAATTTCCCCTGTTGTTGGATTTACTTTGTACGTTGTTGTGATGGTATCTTCACCATCTTCACCTTTAACGGTGATTACTTCAGTACCTTTTTCTTTCGTATCATCTTTTTCGTAACGTACTAGAGATGGTACTACTCTCTTCTCAACCGTTGCTTCTTTCCTTGTTCCGTAAGTAGTTACTGTTGTAGGAGTTACCTTACCTGTTTTTGGATCAACTTCATAAGTTGTAGTGTTGATAACTTCACGACCTTGGTCATCCTTGCTACGCTCAACCTTAGTTTTAGCCCCAACCTTAACGATTGTTTTGCCAGCTGGGGTGACCACTGGGTTATCAACGTGTTCTGTGATATGACCGTCCTTTGGATCTACATCGTAAGTAGTTGTAGTAACTGCTTTACCTTTTTCACCCTCAGTACGCTGAGCTGGTGTACCGAAGTCACGAGTGTCATCTTTTTCATAAACCACTGCAGGTTCAATTGGTGTTTCTACTACTTTATCCTTAGCCGCAACTTTAACTATTGTTTCTGTTGGATTTACTATTACTGGATTTCTTACATTTGGAGTAACTTCCCCATTGTCTGGATTTACTGTGTAAGTCGTTGTGGTGGTCTTACTTCCGTCTTTTCCTGCAACAGTAATATTTTCTTGACCTCTATCACGACTAGCATCTTTTTCGTATTTTACTGGGGATGGGATTGTTTCTACTTCTACTTTATCTTTCAATCCATTTTCTTTAAATGTTTCTTTTGTTGTATGCTCTATTATGTTTCCATTATCTGGATTTACTGTATATGAAGTTGCTGTCTTCACAATGTTATTTCCATCTTTAGAAGTTACTACTTTATCTTTCGCTGCTACTTTAACGATAGTAGTTGTTGGATTTACTATTACTGGCTCTCCTACATGTGCAATAGCTTCTCCACTGTTTGGATTTAATGTGTAAGTCGTTGTGGTGGTCTTACTTCCAGCTTTTCCTGGGACAGTAATATTATCTTGACCTTTTTCGCGACTAGTATCTTTTTCGTATTTTACTGGAGATGGGATTGTTTCTACGTCTACTTTATCCTTCAATCCGTTTTCTTTAAACATTTCTTTTGCTGTATGCTCTGTGATGTTTCCATTGGTTGGATTTACTGTATATGTAGTAACTTCTTTGACAATGTTATCCCCATCTTTAGAGTATACTACTTTATCTTTTGCTGCTACTTTGATAATTGTATCCGTTGGATTTACTATTACTGGCTCTCCTACATTTGGAGTAACTTCCCCACTATTTGGATTTACTGTGTAGGTCGTTGTGGTGGTCTTACTTCCAGCTTTTCCTAGGACAGTAATATTGTCTTGACCTCTATCACGACTAGCATCTTTTACATATCTCTTAGATAATGGGATGCCTCTTGCTTCTACTTTATCCTTAGCTGGAACTTTAACGATCGTATTAGTTGGTTCTTTCGTACGAACTGGTTTTCCTACAGTTGGGATAATTTCTCCTGTTGTTGAATTTACTTTGTACGTTGTTATGATTGTATCTTCACCATCTTCACCTTTAACAGTGATTGCTTCAGTACCTTTTTCTTTTGTATCATCTTTTTCGTAAACTACTGGAGATGGTACTACTCTCTTCTCAACCGTTGCTTCTTTCCTTGTTCCGTAAGTAGTTACTGTTGTAGGAGTTACCTTACCTGTTTTTGGATTAACTTCATAAGTTGTAGTGTTGATAACTTCACGACCTTGGTCATCCTTGCTACGCTCAACCTTAGTTTTAGCCCCAACCTTAACGATTGTTTTACCAGCTGGTGTGACCACTGGGTTACCAACGTGTTCTGTGATATGACCGTCCTTTGGATCTACATCATAAGTAGTTGTAGTAACTGTTTTACCTTTTTTACCCTCAGTACGCTGAGATGTTGTACCGAAGTTTTTTTCAACATCTTTAACGTATTCTACTTCAGGTTCAATCGATGTTTCTACTACTTTGTCCTTCGCTGCGACTTTAACTATTGTTTCTGTTGGATTTACTATTACTGGATTTCCTACATGTGCAATAGCTTCTCCATTGTTTGGATTTACTGTATAAGTCGTTGTTGTTGTTTTACTTCCGTCTTTTCCTGCAACAGTAATATTATCTTGACCTTTTTCTCGACTAATATCTTTTTCGTATTTTACTGGGGATGGGATTGTTTCTACTTCTACTTTATCTTTCGCTCCCACTTTTACAACTCTAGCTATTGGTATAGTTACGACTTCTGGTTTGCCTTTTGATGGAGTTAGGGTTCCATTTACTGGATTTACGCTATAGGTTGTGGTGACTTTAGTTTTTCCTGATCTCCCTGGAAATTGAACAGTATCAGTACCTTTTGGACTGTTCTCATCTTTTAAATAAACTGTTTTGGGTTCAACTGAACTATACTCAACTAAATCCTTCGCGCCACCTTTATTGACTACTTCTTCCTTATCAGTCGAAGTAAGACTGCCAGTTTTTGAGTTTACTGTGTAGCTTGTTGTCTTCTTAACAACGTCGGCTCCTTTTTTAATGTATTCTACTTCATCCTTGGCTGCGACTTTGACAACTGTTTCTATTGCCGGTTGCTTAACTACTGGTTGTCCTACATGTGCAATAGCTTCTCCATTGTTTGGATTTACTGTATAAGTTGTCGTTACTGTACTAGTGCCTGGAGTACCAGATACTGTGACTTTTGCTTCTTCTTTAGCCCTTGTGGCGTCTTTTTCATAACGAACACTTGGATCAAGTGGTGTAACGACAACCTTAGCCTTGGCACCATCTTTCTTAAACACTTCATCAAGTGTATTTTTAGTAATCTGTCCTGTATCAGGATCTTTCATACTCACAGTTGTTGACTTAATGATGTCATCTCCGCTTTTACTGTATACAGTAGTTTCTCCAACTTTTTCTACAGATTTAACTGTTGTAATTTTTTTATCTTGATAACCTGTCCCATCTAAGGAAATTCGTTTCCCAGACATAAACTCTGATCGTCTATTAATCAGATCGGCTTCAAAATAAGAACGTGAACTATGACCTCCGCTTGTCCGTCCAACATTTATAACAACATCACTATCATTGCTGACACCTTTTCTTATCGTCGAATCATTATCAACAATATAATGAGTCATTTTACCAGACTTAGCTATTTTTTTGCTATCTAAACCTTTTTGCCAAAATTCAGATGATGAGAAATAACTTGTCCTCACTTTTGGGGCATTAAAGGTTGTTCCTTTTTTTAAGACATTATTATAAAAGTTTCTATAAGCCCGCTGGTCTTTAGAAGACATGACTCTGCTGTCAGAATATGCCAACTGATAGGCTTCAACCATTGCCCGTTGTACCAAATATCCTCCTAAAGAGTGTCCTGTCAAATAAAGATTGGTAATACTCTTATCTTTAGCTAGTTCGCGCATGATATTTTCTGCATCGTTCCCTTGCTGAGGATTGCTTCCTACTCCAAGTACTCCATCAGCCACAATATCTTTGGCATCACTTGTTCCACGAAAGGCTAACACTTGTGCAGTTCCATTTGGTAAATATAAGAAATCACTCTTAGTTTCATACAAGACAGCATCTAGTCCACTGGATGTATGATAGCTTTTCTTTCTTTTCCAATAAGGAGCTAATTCCCTATTCATCATCATGTATTCATAGCGTGGTTTACTTTCGCCTTTCTTTTTGTATAAATCCGCCTCTGTTAATTGCTTCTTATTATTTAAAACTTTATCAATATAATCATCATCACGGTAAGACAATTCCATGAACATAATCATATCGCGCTCACTGACATTCCATTTTAATTTTTCATCTGGCTTTTCTTTACTGTCAATAATACCATCACCATCAGTATCTTCTAACATAGGATGACTATTATAGCCTACATACTTTTTTCCGTCCTTTTCATAAATATAAAGTTCTTCTTTATCCTTCAAGTAATCTTCATCTGTATAAGCTTCTGGACTTAACTTAGGGCCGTTTAGTAACAAACTGTCAAGCTTATTACCTTCTGAACCGATTACTCCTGCTTTTATTTGCTTAGCATACTCATCAGTTAATTCATACTTTTTAACCTCGGAAGGATTGGATGCTGCTCTCACCTCTGGAGTGCTTGATCTGTCTTCACCCGCCACGGAAGCCCTTGTGATCAAGCTATTATTTTCCTTATCCCCAGATGTACCGAGTTCTGTAGTCCTTGTAGATCTTATTGGAACATCTCTGGTATCTAACTCAGAAGCAGGATTATTTTGATTATCTGGTATAGGTTGAACTGCTTCTCTTTTCTCCACAGAAGATGGGGAATTTTCCGTAGAAGCAAGCACTCCCTGAGATGGTGTAAACAAGGCAATTCCTATTAATACAGAAGCCACTCCAACAGAAAACTTTCGAATCGAAAAACGTTGACGTTTATTAAAAATATCTTTCATTTTACCAACTTTCTTTCTAACTATTTTTTACAAAATAGAGGCTTCTAATATTTTACATAGACAGAATACTAAATCGTTTCTTGACTAAAATTTTAGAGCTTTTCCTCTACTTCATCATAAACTACCACATTGATTTCTAATCATAGAAAATGGATTGCTTAATATTACTAAAATATCAGTAAAATATAAAAAAATGTAATACTCAATGAAAATCAAAGAGCAAACTAGGAAGCTAGCCGCAGGCTGTACTGGAGTACGGCAAGGTGAAGCTGACGTAGTTTGAAGAGATTTTCGAAGAGTATAAATATTTCACTTCCAACACTGCCATTATACCATAAAAATTCATAACACTCATGTATTTAAAAAAAGTTTATTAAAAAGCCTTTAAAATCAAAAAACACATAATATCAAGTATTGAAAAAACTTGATATTATGTGTTTTATTGTAAAAAGATTTACTTCATTTTTTTCCTAGAATTGAGTTTTTGCCCAGTCTCATCAAATCTAGATTTTTTCTTCTTTGATATCAATCACAATCTCTTCTGCTTGGTCAAGAATTTCTGCCTTTTCTTGCCATTGCTCCTTGAGGTTATTGAATTGATTTTTTGATGCTTCTGTTGCTTGACGAGCACATGATTTGGCTTGAGCAAGTACACTGTCCACAGTGATTTCACCTGACTCTACCTGTTCTTTGGTTTTCAGAACAAAATCTGTAGCCTGATCCTTAACTTCTGTCAGTTTTTCACAGACCTGCTCCTTGGCATACTCCGGATCTTCTCTCAAATCATCTAGAAAATCTTGAGCCTGACTGCAAACTTGTTTGCCCTTGTCGCTTGTTAAAAACAAGGCAAGAGCTGCACCTGAAACGGTTCCTAAAAGGATTGAGGATAGTTTACCCATAAGGATTCTCCTTTTTTATTTTTTGAAAAATTTACTTGCAAGACGAAGAGCTGACAAACTTGCACCGGTCTTGAGTGTTTTTGAACCAGCTGAGGAAGCTTTCTTGCTCAAGACACGCGCATGGTCATTGAGGTCTGAAACAGATAGAGATAAATCTGCGACAGCATTAAAGAGTGGATCAATCGTTGCCACCTTGACATTGATATCATCTGCCAAGACATTGACCTTAGCCAGCAATTCATTGGTATGATGCAAGGTCACATCCACATCTGAAGTCAAGGTTTTAATCGCCTTCTCTGTTTCATCGATAACACGACCAAGCTTTTGTACAGTAATGATTAGATAGACTAAAAAGACAATCAAAGCTAGGGCAACAAGAATATATGCAACTTCTAACATTTATTTTTCCTCCTCTGTAACATAGTAAGGGGCCTTCTTTCGATTTTGATAAAGAATGATAAAAATACCGAGACCGATAAGGATAACTGATAGCCATTGAGACACTCGAAGGCCAAAGAACATGAGACTATCTGTCCGCATACCTTCGATGACCATACGACCAAAACCATACCAAATCAAGTAGAAAGCAGTGATATGACCTCGTCTGAGACTCTTCCATTTTCGTCTCAATATCAAAATCAAGGCAAAGCCAAGTAGATTCCATAGAGACTCATAAAGGAAGGTCGGTTGACGGTAGCTCCCCTCAATATACATCTGATCACGGATAAAGGCAGGTAGATAATCCAAATTATCCACTGCTGCACCATAAGCTTCTTGGTTAAAGAAATTGCCCCAGCGACCCAAACTTTGGGCAATCATAACGCTAGGCGCTGCAATATCTAGAAAATCCCAAGTATTGATAAGTTTACGATCAGCAAAGATATAAAGTACAATAGCCCCTGTAATCAAACCACCGTAAATAGCCAAACCACCATTCCAAATGGCAAAAATCTCTCCCAAATTCTGACTATAGTAATCAAAACGGAAAATAACATAGTAGAGACGTGCTCCTAAAATAGCCAAGGGAAAGGCTATCAAGATAAAATCTAAAATATCGTCTGGTATGATCTTCTTTCTAGGCGCTTCTTTCATGGTCAAATAAACCGCAAGAATCAAGCCTGTCACAATACACAAGGCATACCAACGAATGGCTAGAGGACCTAGATGAATAGCAATTGGATCAAGCATTAGGCACCTCGTTTTGAGCAATGAGATTTGTCAAGCGTTCTTCGAACAAACGGGTCGCATCAAAGCCCATTTCCTTGGCACGATAGTTCATAGCAGCTGCCTCAATCACGACAGAGATATTACGACCTGTTTTAACTGGGATGCGGATACGAGGAATGGCTACGCCAGAAATTTCTAGTTCCTCTGGATTGTTGCCAAGACGATCAAAGGTCTTATGTGTATCATAGTTTTCCAAATAGACAGCAAGTTGAACCTGTGAAGAGTCCTTGACCGCACTCGCACCGTAGAGACTCATAACATCGATAATCCCAACCCCACGAATTTCAATCAGGTGTCTCAAGATTTCAGCCGGTTCACCCCAAAGAGTAATCTCATCCTTGGCAAAGATATCGACACGGTCATCAGCTACCAAGCGGTGACCACGTTTGACAAGTTCTAGACCTGTCTCACTCTTACCGATTCCACTATCGCCCTGAATCAAGACACCCATCCCATAGATATCCATCAAGACTCCATGCACACTGGTACGTTCTGCCAAACGAGAATCCAGATAGCTAGATAACTCTCCAGACAAACGACTAGTAGCCGTACGGCTGGTTAAAATGGCAATCTTACATTCTCTGGCTGCCTTTAACATCTCCTCTGGAACCACCAAACCACGGGCAACAATGACCGCAGGTGTCTCAGGTAGAAACATTTTTTTCAAAACTTCATAACGGCTGTTGGAAGGCATGCTGATCAGATAAGACCACTCCTTCATCCCCAAGAGCTGGATCCGTTCTGGCGTGTAGTAGTCAAAATAACCTGTCATTTCAAGACCAGGTCGCGTAATATCCGCTGTATTGATTTCCTTTTCAAGCAATTCTGGTTCGCCATAGACAATGTCTAGTCTAAGCTTTTCAATCACTTCTTTTACTAAAACCGACATCATTTCCTCCTTCAATCGAGTTCTTTTTACTATTATATCAAATTGTGGGAGGAAGTTTCAGATTTTTGCAGGCTTTGAAGTATTTATTTATACTCAATGAAAATCAAAGAGCAAACTAGGAAACTAGGAAACTAGGAAACTAGCCGCAGGTTGCTCGAAGCACTGCTTTGAGGTTGTAGATAAGACTGACGAAGTCAGTCACATATATAATCCAAGGCGACGTTGACGAGGTTTGAAGAGATTTTCGAAGAGTATTGAAAGAAAAAAGACTAGATTTCTCCAGCCTTTCATTTCTAATTAGAATTTTTTACGTTTACGAGCTGCTTCTGATTTACGTTTACGTTTTACAGAAGGTTTTTCATAGAATTCACGTTTGCGTGTTTCTTGAAGAGTACCAGCTTTAGTAACCGCACGTTTGAAACGACGAAGTGCGTCGTCAAGAGATTCATTCTTACGTACTACTGTTTTAGACATTTTTTTCACTCCCTTCAAGTTCAAGATCTATTCTATTTTACACGTAAAAGGAATAATTGTCAAGAAAAAATGCGGTTTAATTTTGATTTTTTCTGCCATTTATACAAGTCTTGAAAGCACTCAGCAGAACATACTGAACGGTTCCATTTTTTATTTTTCAAGTAAGCTAAGCGCTTCAGCATCTGCGATGATGGTCACATCTGGATGATTTTGCAAGCTACTTGCTGGTAGATTCTCAGTTACTGGTCCAGACACTGTTCCGGCAATGGCTTCTGCTTTTGATGCACCGTAAGCAAAGAGAAGAATTGACTTAGCATCCAAGATATTTTTAATCCCCATTGAAATGGCTTGGGTTGGAACGTCTTCAATCTTGTCAAAAAAGCGCGCATTAGCTTCGATAGTAGACTGGTCAAGTTCTACTAGATGCGTTTGACTGTCAAATGGGGTACCTGGTTCATTAAATCCGATATGTCCATTGCGACCGATTCCCAAGATTTGGAGGTCAACAGGATGGTCAGCCAAAATTTGGTTGTAGCGTTCAACTTCAGCTTCAGCATTGTCCTTAACCCCACGAGGCAAGAAACTTTCTTTAAATGGTTTTTGATTAAACAAGTTTTCTTGCATGAAGTAACGATAAGACTGTGGATTGTCACCATCAAGGCCTACATATTCATCAAGGTTGACACTAGTTAGATTTGAAAAATCAAGGTCACTTTCAACAATTTCCTTGTAAAATTCTAGTGGGCTACTTCCTGTCGCAAGTCCTAGGGTTTGAGCTCCATTGGCCAATTTATCCTTCAAAATATCAAAAGCAACTTTTCCACCTTGAACTTGGTTTTCAACTTTAATGACTTTCATCTTTTCATCCTCCATTTCTGTCTATATTTATTATATGGTATAGACCAATTTTTGTCAAGTGAAAACGATTTAATTTCTAAAAAAAGAGCGTCCAAACTTGAAACATGTTATAATGGATAAGATTAGAACTTAGAAAGAATGAACAGAAATATGAATACAGCTGATTTTGATTTCCACTTGCCAGAAGAATTGATTGCCCAAACGCCCCTTGAAAAACGAGATGCCTCTAAACTCCTCATTGTCAACCGTGAGACGGGAGAAATGCAGGATAAACACTTCCACTCTATTATTGATATGCTGGAACCAGGTGATGCCCTTGTTATGAATGACACCCGCGTTCTCCCTGCCCGCCTCTATGGCCAAAAGGAAGAAACTGGAGGTCATGTGGAACTTCTCCTGCTGAAAAATACTAATGGAGATGAGTGGGAAGTTCTGGCTAAACCTGCCAAACGCCTCAAGGTTGGCACTCGTGTCAGCTTTGGTGACGGCCGTCTCAGCGCTGTCGTTACGGAAGAATTGACCCACGGGGGCCGTATCGTCCGCTTTGAATACCAAGGAATTTTCCTAGAAGTCTTGGAAAGTCTGGGAGAAATGCCATTACCACCTTATATCCATGAAAAATTGGATGACCGTGAACGTTATCAAACTGTCTACGCTAAAGAAAGTGGCTCTGCTGCAGCACCGACTGCTGGTCTTCACTTCACCAAAGAACTGCTAGCAGAAATCCAAGCTAAGGGTGTTCATCTAGTCTATCTGACTCTTCATGTCGGACTCGGAACCTTTAGACCCGTTTCAGTTGACAATCTGGACGAACACGAAATGCACTCAGAATTCTACCAACTTTCTGAGGAAGCTGCTGCCACCCTTCGCTCTGTTAAGGAAAATGGTGGTCGCGTCATCGCTGTCGGAACCACTTCTATCCGCACCTTGGAGACTATTGGTTCTAAGTTTGATGGGCAAATCCAAGCAGATTCTGGCTGGACCAATATCTTTATCAAACCTGGCTACGAATGGAAGGTTGTAGATGCCTTTTCAACCAACTTCCACCTACCAAAATCAACTCTGGTTATGTTGGTTTCTGCCTTTGCTGGCCGTGAATTAGTCTTAGACGCTTATCACCATGCCATTCAAGAACACTACCGCTTCTTCAGTTTCGGTGATGCCATGTTTATCTATTAATTTTCATAATCAAAAAAGCGCATATTATCAAGGTTTTATAAAGCCTGATAGTATGCGTTTTGTAATGGATAAAAAATGAGTTAATTTATTCTCAAGCTCTTATCTTTCAAACTCTGAACACTGGCATTGATCACCGCTCCGACAATTAAAATCTTAGCTATGAGAATAAACCAGAACATCATGACTACTACAACAATAGAACTGAAAAAACGGACGTCCACTAGGTGATTGACATAATTGTTAACATAGACTGAAAAGATATTGAGAAGTAAGGCCAGAGTTAACAAGACAAAGGTGCTACCTGGCAATACAGATCGAATCCTTCGCACCTTAACATTGGGTAGAAAATAGTAGAGCATGACCAGGATGGCAAAAATCAAAGCATAGACCAAGGGGCCTGTCAGATCCTGTAGATAATCAAAGAGAGGACTATCCGATTTCCAGTAGCTCTTGATAAGGTTGAGAAGCATTCGACCAAAGACACTCAGAAAAAGAGCTAAGGCAAAGAGAATCTGCAGACCAAAACTGACAAACAAACTCATGAGTTGATGAGAAATCATCCCACGATTTTTAGCTACTCCGTAAGCTTTATTAAAGGCTTTCTGTAGGAAATTCATGGATTTTGAAAAGGTCCAGAGGGCTGATAAAACCGCAAAACTCAATAAGCCTGTTGAAGGTTGGGTCAGCACTTCTGTAATAATCTTTGCGACCACATCATACATGCTTTCCGGCAAGAATTCATTGACAACCTTTAAAAAATTAGAAACTGGAATCCGAAAATAAGGGAGGATATTAACCACCACCAAAAGAAGTGGAAAAATCGAAATCAACCAATAGTAGGCTACTGCGACACTGGTCAACTCACTATCTGATGCTTGATAATAATGCAAAAAAGCTTTTACTAAAGGCTTGTCTATCAACTCTTTCCACCACTTCTTCATGTCACACTCCTTCACTTATAATCTTGATTAATTTCTTCTTACCAATTCCATCATATCATAAGGCAGGGTATTGGCAGCTTCCTTCAAGGAATAGTTTTCTAAATTATTGACATTTTGTCGTAACTTCTTGGCATACTTGGTCGTAATCAATCGTTTTTCTTCATATTCGAATATCAACTTGCGCTCCAGATAATAGCCTCTCAGCATTTCATCAATATTGTTGGGTTTGACACGATTGATAACCCGTTCGACAAAGGCACCACTAGTGATGATAGCTGTTTCACGGAGACGAGAATCTTGCATGAAGCTGATTAAAGAACTCTTGTAAACACCTTTTAGGTTCTCCAAACTTTCGATAATCATCTCTGTATTTTCTAGATAGAGCTCTGCAATTTGATCATAGTCAAGGGCTCTGAGTTTCTGTGATTCTTCATTTTTCCAACTGCGGAAGGTCTTGCCAAAGGTAAAGACTTCGTGTAGGAGAAAACGTAAAATCCGCAAGGAAACAAGGAAATAATAGGTCAATCGTGACGCAAACTTACGATTGATACTTTGTTCCATGTTTTTCAAATAACGTTGGTAAACCCGATAAGCACGCTCACTCATCTTGCCTTCTTCGTAAGCCTGTTCTAAACCATCACTTTCAATACTGAGGATGAGAAGTTTTAAGGCCTCCCAGTCTTCTTGAGCCCCCTTATTTTCTTGACTCAGGATGAGATTTTCAATACGTCCATGATAATTGTCAATAGCCGCATAGAGAGGGAGCTTATTTCTGGTATCTTCCAACTCTTTTTCCAACTCTAGCGTTACTTCATTCAAAATGGCGATATGCATGAGATAGTCCTTGCTTTCTTCCTGTTCATCAGAAAGATGAGGCAAGACCACGAGGCCTGTTAAAAAGCTGACAAGCGTCACACCTGCGACAAGGAAAAGTAAGAGAGGATACTTCTGTTCTAGATTACTTGGTATCAGAAGGATTGTAGCAATCGACACGGTTCCCTTGACACCTGAGAAGGTCAAGAGAAGCATGTCCTTTATATACTTATTTAGCTTTTTCTTTAGGCGTCGTGTTCTGTAGGCATAATAGCCATAAATCATGACAAAACGAATGGCAAAGAGGACAAAGGTCAGGGCGACAAGAGATCCCAGCAAGAGCAGAGGATTGTAGATTGGATTGGTCAAGATAGGTTCTGCTATCATTTCCAACTCCATCCCTAAAATCACAAAGACAGAACCGTTGAGCATAAAGTTCACTGTATGCCAGACCGTCTCAGTCACCGTATCCACTTGGGCTTCGAGGAGCGTAATTTTCTTAAAACGGCTTGCCTTTAAAATCCCTGCAACTACAACGGCAATAATCCCTGAAACATGGACTTCTTCTGCCAGGAAGAAGGTTACCAGAGGCAAACTCAATTCTAATAAAAGTTCGCTGGCAATATCCGTTGCGCGCACACTTAGCAAGAATGTGTGGAGGAAACGGTTGGTCATGGCTGTTAAAAAGCCAATCAAAAAACCGCCTAGGATTGAAAAGATGAGCGAACTACTCGCTTGCCCCAGGGAAAAGGCTCCAGTTGTCCAAGCTGTCAAAGCTACCTGAAAGGCAACCAAGCCAGAAGCATCATTCAAGAGTCCTTCACCCTTAAGAATATTGGACACGCGCTTTGGAAAGCTAAACCGCTCCGAAAGAGAGGCAAAGGCCACCAAATCCGTAGGCCCAAGAGCTGCCCCAACAGCCAAGCAAGCTGCCAAGGGAAGATTGAGCCAAAGAAGATGGGCCAAGCCACCCAAACTCAGGGTCGAGATGAAAATCACTGGAAATATGAGATAAACAATGATTCGCCAGTGTTTTAAAATAGCTGTAATGTCCGCTTCTTCCGACTCTCTGAAAAGCAAAGGCCCGATAACCAGTGCCAAAAACAACTCCGTATTGAGGTGAAAGTCGGTATTGGGTAAAAAGAGACCAATCACAATTCCCAAAAGAATTTGCACCAAAGGGAGAGGCAAAAAGGGCAGGAGCTTATTGGTTGTACTCGAGACAATCAAGACCAGTAAAAATAGGATGAGGTAAATCAGTAATTCCACGCAATTCCTCCTTAGTCTTTTTTACAACAGGATTCAAATATCTCCTTCTGCTCTTTGATTTTTTGGTCAATCTTGGAACAGTCTTTGTGCTCAATTTTTCTCTGGCACCGTTCCATTTCAAGAGCAACTAATTTTTTCTTGATTTTAAGCATTTTTTTGCTCATGTGTGCTTGGTCTAACACACCCACCGCTCGTTCGTGGTGGGTTGATTCGACAAAATTCTGGCGCATGGCATCCAGCTTTTCACGTAGGTATTGTTTATCCATGTCTATATCTCTCTAATTTTTCAATCATTACTAAAAATGGTGGGTTGTTGACTTGGTTTAAAGTTCGGTAAATGGCAGCTGTGTACTCTTGTTGGTTCAACTGGCTAACAAAATCCAAGACAGCATCCCTCTCGAGGTCGCCTCCTTCATGACCATAGTAGATCATGATAGCAATCCGTCCACCTTTGACGAGCAAATGACACAGCTTTTCTAATGCTTCAATCGTCGTCTGAGGTTGGGTAATGACTGACTTATCAGCTGACGGCAGATAACCTAGATTAAAAATTCCTGCCTTGGCTTCTGTCACAAACTGGTCCAGTGTCTCATGACCTTGCAAGATTAACTGGGCATTTGTCAGGCCAGCTTGGTTCAAACGCTCTTGGGTCTTTCCCAAGGCTTGCTCCTGAATATCAAAAGCATAGACTTGCTTAGCTAGCTTGGCTAGAAAAAGTGTGTCATGACCATTTCCCATGGTCGCATCCACTACGATATCGTCTTTTGTCACTACCTCAGCCAAAAAATCATGTGCCATCTCAAGTGGTCTTTTCATTTTCAAACTCCTGTTTTACAGCCTTGCATCCTTGAACACTTCCACGACGTCGCATTTCAGCTTCAATAGCATTTAGCACTTCCCATTTATTGAGGCTCCACATAGGACCAATCAGCATATCTCTAGGTGCATCTCCTGTGATTCGATGGATGACGATATGCTTGGGAATGATTTCCAGTTGATCACAGATGACCTTGACATATTCGTCCTGACTCATCAGTTGCAAACGTCCCTCGTGGTAATCCCGTTGCATACGCGTATTGGTCATGAGGTGAAGCAAGTGCAATTTAATCCCTTGAATATCGTTATCCGTGACACAGCGGCGAACATTTTCAACCATCATCTCATGGGTTTCACCAGGCAAACCGTTGATCAGATGAGAAACAATCTCAATCTTAGGATACTTTCTCAAACGCTTAACCGTTTCCACGTACAATTCATAAGAATGGGCGCGGTTAATCAGGTCAGAGGTTGTTTCATAAGTGGTCTGCAAGCCCAATTCAACCGTCACATGCATGCGCTCCGATAACTCAGTCAAATATTCAATGGTTTCGTCTGGTAAACAGTCTGGGCGTGTTCCAATATTGATTCCTACTACACCTGGCTCATTGATAGCCTGCTCATAGCGCTCTCGGATGACCTCCACCTTTTCATGGGTGTTGGTAAAATTTTGAAAATAAACCAGATACTTCTGAACATCTGGCCACTTGCGGTGCATAAAGTCAATTTCCTTATAAAATTGCTCACGGATAGGCGCATCTGGTGCTACGATAGCATCTCCAGAACCTGAAACCGTACAAAAAGTACAGCCTCCATGAGCTACAGTTCCATCACGATTGGGACAGTCAAAACCCGCATCAATAGGGACTTTAAAGGTCTTTTCTCCAAAGAGTTTTCGATAATAATCATTCAAGGTATTATAAGATTTCATAACTTTCATTATAACAAAAATCACCCACAATCTCAAAAGCCTGACTTTCCTATAAATTCCTCTGTTTCTCGTTTCCATTAGCCATTTTTTATGATACAATATGGATATGATTTTAATGAAATTAGCCTCTATTTTATTATTGATACTGACCTTAGTAGTCTGCATTATCATAACCAAACTTTTTAGATTAAAAAAACTAGGACGAAACTTTGCGGATTTGGCTTTTCCAGTCTTGGTATTTGAATATTACCTTATTACAGCTAAAACCTTTACCCATAATTTCCTCCCTAGACTAGGCCTAGCCCTCTCACTCCTAGCCATTATTCTCGTTTTTTTCTTCCTTTTGAAAAAACGTAGCTTTTACTATCCTAAATTCATCAAATTCTTCTGGCGTGCAGGATTCTTATTAACCCTTGTCATGTATATAGAAATGATTATTGAATTGATGGCTCAGAAATAAAAAAATGAAATTGAAAACACCTCAATCAAGCTGAAATAGAGTGATTGAAGTGTTTTTTTCTTTATCTATTTTTTCATCAATTTCTATTTTCCTTCTTTATCAGGAAAGAGGTAACCAATACCTACACAAGCTAGTACACCTGCTCCAATCACCAAACCACTTGAAATTGGCAAAAAGTCCAAAATTGCATTCGCAATAATAAAGGCAATAATCAAACACATCAGACTAGCCTTGTAATCCTTTTTCCAAAGATTCTCTAGAGTGAAAAAGAGAAACAATCCTACCGGAATCAATGACCAGAGGTTGACATTTAAACTTGGCCAGCCAACAGAACCAAAATACACTACTGTCGCTGCTGCTACTAAAAATACAATCCCCAATAATTTTTTCATTTCTTTATCTCCAATTTCGTTTTTAGGAACTTGAGTTGTCTAATACTGCCCCCCTCACGTCCTTTACACAAATCATTATAGCAGAGGTCAGTTTCAAGAACAAGTTCTTTTGCCTATCTGGTCTCTATATCGGTCTAAGTGGTTGAATAATAGCGATAAAATAAGGAATCAGGTAAAACAAATAAAAAGGAATTAAGCAACCAAACGCTACTTAATTCCTTGAAATTGTCTCATCACCTCTATTAGCCTTTAAATTTTGATAGACTCTATTTTCTAATCAATGTGACCAATATTGTCAATACTAACCCTTTCAATCAATTTATTAGTTATAGAAACTAAATCCATTAATAAATCCAAAAAGGGTATCAATAGTAAAGTAAACTAAATAATTGAGTTATAAATAGCTATTTTCACAAAACGGTTTCATCATTATACTATCTCAGTACACAAACCATTTTTCTATAGCTTTTGTCTTAATCTTGATCTTTTTTCTTTAATCCAAGAAATGCACCTAAGGTAAACATTATTCCGGCAACCAATGACGTAAAGCCTTCGCTAACTGTTCCGGTTTTTGGTAACCTATCATTGTTAGTAGTTGATTTACTATCAATATTGGTATGTTTATTATCTATGTTCTCTGGTTCATTAAGATAAACTTCCTTCTTATTTTCAAAGTTTTTATCATTTTCATCAGGAACTGTAACTTTGACATCCTCAGTTGAATCAGATCTTTGACTTTCATCTAATTGACTATAATTTACTTGTACAGGAACTGTAGCTGTGACATCCTTAGTTGAATCAGATTTGTGTGAATGATTTTCTCTTTGTAAATCCTCCTTTTTGTAATTTTCATCTAATTGACTATGATTTGCTTGCACCTTATCTTTCTTTTTGGATACATCAAAAGTAGGTTTATTTTCCTCCTCCTTTTTCTCCTCTATTTTCTTGAATACAGGTTTTATAAGGGTATCTTTTGATAGATTAATAATATAACCAGCATCTTTTTTCCCTTCGACACCAGAAATTTCCCAGCCATCAAATTGATATCCTTTTTCTAATTCTCCCTTATAGACAGGTAAAATAAAATCTTCTTCCGACACTATCGTTGAACTCATTTCTTTTCCATTTTGAATGGTCACAGTCACCGTATGAGGTTTTAATTCGCTCACCTCTCCCGTATCTTTGTTTAAAATGAATTCTTTTACGGTTGTATTTCTTGCAAAATCTTTTACAACAATCTTAATGTTTAGTGTCTTATCTGTTAGTTGTTTAATATCATCAAATGATTTGTATTCTTTTCCATTTACATAAATATGTTTGTCTTGAATCTCACCATCGAATCCATTATTTCTTTTATCATTGATATTAAAGACTACAGATTTTCCGTCAGCATATTCAATACTAGTATTTCCCTTAGGATCAATGTTTACTTCTGGTTTAACATTATCATATAAAAATTGATAGTGTACTCCAACCGCTTTCGCATTCAAATCGCTATAGCCAGTTTTAAGATAAACATTTCCATCCATATCTGTTACCTTATCTGGGAATCCGTTTGCTTTATAGTCTTTCATTCCCCAGTCCATGATGTCACCGTCTTTAACATTAAGCTTAATGTTAAAATCTCTAGTGTTATCAATGTGTAAATCTCCGTAGATTAAATAATTATCTACAACCGATTCATTAACTCGCAACTCCCAGTTGAAACCACCCTTATCAGAAATCTTACCTCTTAAATAGAATTCTGGATTTCGTACATAAATTTTATTATATTTAGATGGATTAAAGTAGTTCTTGTCCATTGAAAGGTTTACTGGTTTTGCATCAATAAATAACGTAGAGCCATCTTCTTTTATAGCCTCTACATTGGACTTATCCTCTCCAGTGTACTCTTTACCATCCTTACCAAATAATACCAGTTTAGAAGGATCTGTTACAAGATTTCCATCTTTATCGATTGCCTCCCCTTTATCGTTCATTTTAAAGGTAAACACTTGATATCTTACAATGTTAAAGCCGTCCAAAGCCGACATTAATACGGATTGAGTACTTCTTCCATCTTCAACATTTCTACTATCAGCATAAATTATTTTTTCTGATAAGGCTCTTAGATTAGGATTGGCCTTTTGTATTTTTGCTATATCTTCCTTGCTATAGACTCCATTTCCTTCTAACATATCCGTTTTTCCAGGATTATAGGTAGTCACTTTTAGTGCATAGCCTTTTCTTAGAATAATGTTATCTTTTAACAGATATTGTTGTTTTTCTGAATCAGAATAGATTTTACCAGATTCCATGTCCGTTAAATTGTTTGGTTTGTTTTTTGAAAGATCTCCTTCTCCTAATTCTATTACATTCCCATAACTTGATGCATACGGATATTCTGTCTTAGTTTCCTTATTTTTTTCAGGCATTCTAATCTTCGTTTCAGCTTTTATCTGATCATCATCTTTCACAAAGAATCTCATATCTCCTGAAAAAGCTAATCCATCCACAATATCATTAATATTAGCGTATAAATCAAATGTCATCGTTTTTGAGTGGGAATCATACTTGGTCGTTTTGATTTCTATCGATTTATAGTTATTACCATAATATACCTTGGCATTTTTAGAAACATTACTTATCTTTCCAAGAATTTCAAAGTGTCCATCTTTAGATGGGCTTAGAACACCATAAATTTTTGATTTTATTTCGTCAAGTTTTTCAGTTTCATATTCTAAGGCACTACCATCGTCATAAGCAATGATATTTCCCTTATCATCGTATTTATAATCGTATTCTTCTGTTCTCTTACCAGTTTCACTTGTAAAGTCATCAACTTCTCTAAATTTCTTTTTAATGAGTTTCTTCAAGTCTTTACTTTCAAACTCTCTAATTGTTGAAATAGTTTTATGAATAGTCAAGCTAGATTTTTCTTCGATAGACTCTTCATTGTCTTGATGATGTTCTACTTCAGTTGTATCTTTTTTAAGACTATCCTCTTTTCTATTTTCTAAATTTTTAAATTTAGATTCGGAAATCTCGCCAAGCTTTTGGTATTTAGATGAATCTTGATCAGGATCTACTAGATAATAGGAAATCATCCCCTTTTCATCAGCATGATCAGCAAATTTAATTCTATGAATCTTTGTAAAATTGCTAGATCCATCTAATGCAATGACTTCAATGATTTTTCCTCTTAAATCTCCCGCACCATTAATTTCATAAATGGTATTTCCGTCTTTGTCAAGTTTCCTATTTCTTCCTTGACCCTCACCTGCATAAGTTACTTCAAGATTTTTCTCAACCTCTCCGTCTTCATTAACAAGAGCGGCGCCAGCATACCAAACTTCGTTTGCAATCTCATCAAATTTTTCAGGATGTTCTTTTTGATCTCTCGCAAATAGCGTTTCATTCTTATACTGATCTTTTACCTTATGATAAGTATCCTTTGTAATCAACTTAATTTTTTCAGGATTTGAAAAATCAACCGAAACAATCTTAGGGGCTGTGTTATCAATTTTTACTGGAATATAGGAAACCTGCCATGGATAATCTTTAGTTAATCTATATTTAAATTTATAGAAATATTGACCTTCCGCAATCGGTTCAAATTGACCTCTTATCTTAGTAGCAGGATCTTGGTTATCCTTACTCTCTGGTGCATTTTCTTCTCTACCTCTAGGGTTATAGATGAGTCCATCCCACTTCAAGTCACCCCAAACTTTTAGTTTAGAAGATTTGATTCCCTTTGCATCATTTCTCTTAGAGTTTAAAATTCCTTTAATAAAGTGTTCTCTCGAAATGACTTTTAAGTCTCTTTGATTTTCTCCCTCTTTATTTGTATTTACTATTGAAATCAATCCTTCTTCTGCACTTCTTAATACAAGTGGAGAAGGTGTTAATCCTCTCTCAAGTTGAGCATCTTGAGGATTTCCATTTGAATCTAAAGGATAAATTTTAGCAATATTAGAACCACTTGATGATGGTGCGTTGATCCCTTCGTTATTGAAAGCAAATAATTCTGGATTTTGATCTAGAGATGTTGTATTTTTATCTTTTCTATTTTGTATAACTCCTGCTGGATTAAATTTATCTATACCATGCTCTCCACCAATTCCCTTATTTAAGGTTCCTGGAATTTTTGGTTTACCATCATCATCATAACCTTCCATTGTTTTTGATTTTGAACCCTCTTCCCAGGCCCATTTATCAAGGATTGGTTCCTTATTCCAATCCCCAGCAAATCCCATTAGAGGCATCGATAAAGATGGTTGGAAATTTATTTTCTTCCCGTTGGAGTTCAGAGCTTCCATTTCTTCCACTGATTCAAAATGAATAAATGATTCTACAAATTTATTTTTGTTTTTAGCCTCTCCAACGTTTAGAACCGCATTTAAATCAAAGCTAGAATTTGGGCTTATAGTGAAGGTGTCATGCTCAAATGTGATATTTGCTCCTTTGATTTTTTCTGGATGGATTTCTGGAACAATTTGCTTACCATCTGGAGATTTTTCATCTTTGTATGTTTCATCCAGTTTTAGTCTGTCAGTTAGAGAATCTGTAGTTATCGCTGATGCTGAAACTTTAAAGGTTAAAGGTCTGTTTGATGTATTATGAAGCTTAATTGTAAAGTATTTTTTATCTCCTTTTATTTCTTTAAGAGAAATCGAACCATAAGAGTTTACCAAACCTTTAGAATCCTTGTTTTTGAAAGTCGCTACGACTTCATTTCTCAAAGCATTGGCAACATTAATTAGCCCTGCTCCCTGTTGTCTAGGTGATGCAAAGTATTGACTTTTTTCTTTCCAAGAAGTTGCGTCCATCATAGGCCGTGCAGTATTTTGTAGGGCAATTTTTGTAAGACTTGTAAGGTCTATTTTGTCATCTCCCTTAAGATTTTTCAAGGCAGGTCTTTCAAGCATTTCCTTTAACTTTGGTCTAATCAAAACAGTAGAAGCTGCCACGATTGGAGTTGCCATACTAGTCCCTGACATATAACCATAAGTTGATTTCCCATTAATGACATTGAGAGTAGATTTAATATTTTTACCTGGTGCTGAGACATCAGGCTTTAAAAGCAAATCTGTTCTCGGTCCCCAAGATGTGGATCCTGCTGGAACTATGATATCTTCTTTATAGAGTTCTTTATCTGTGTCAGGTGCAAACTTAAAGTCAATCTCTTTTTCGTCACCTACATTCGGTTTATTAGAATTATAGCTTGCCATATCAATTGGATAGTATTGATCCAATTTATCTTTGAAATCTTCCTTACTATTTCTTTTAACTTCAGTTTTTTTATCAGGGTTAATCATGTTCCATAACTTTACACCATCATCTCCTGAAATTGAAAATACTTGACTAGTAGTTCCTTCATCCTCCTCATATCCCATAGCTGGAAGCTCTGTCCAATTATCTCTATTGTAGTAATTTACAGTATTTACAACCATAATGCCACGTGCGCCCTTATCCGTAGCTCTTTTAAAAGAATTTTTTAAATCCTTTGTATAAATTCTATCCATTACTGCAATTTTGCCCTTAAGATCCAAACCTATCAAATCTTGGTCTTGACCCTTGCCTATATATACAAATTTTACTTTACTAGGAGCTTTTGATCCATCTTCATTTGTTGTGATTTTATTCTTATCGAAAAAGGCCCCTATATTTCTGTATTTAAAATTTTCTCCACCTATGTTAACTTTATCAAACTCAACTGTTTGATTTTTAGCAGATGCGACTGCTATCGCATCTTCATGTGCTGCAGTTCGTGTTACATTTCCAGTGTCGGTCATTTTCAGATTATTATTTGCCACTAAATCCCATGAAGAACTTGAAGCAGAAGTCGCATAGTTACCCGTAGCTACAACCATTGGAATGCCTGCTTTTCTTAACGCTCTAATAGCTTCCCAATATTTCTCACCTACAAGACCTGTTCCTGTAAAGCCAGATGATACCGAAACAACATCGACATTGTGTTTGATCGAATCTTCAATAGCATGAAACATTGTTTCATCTCCTGCGAAGCCAGATCCTGCGTCAGAGTACATTTTATAAGAGAAGATCTGTGCATTAGGAGCAATTCCATCTATTCCGTTAAAGTTTTTAATATCTTTTTCAGTATCATTTCCCGCAAGAATCCCTGCAATATGCATCCCATGTGGATCAAAATAATCGCTCCCATCATCAGCTTTTTCTACAGTAATTTTACCACCATTATAATAATTGAAAGCATGAGGGATTTTATCACTCAACCAGAAATTTTTATCAGTACCTTTTAAGTCTTCTTTTTTGAATCTCATTGAGCCTTTAGCATCATCATCAATCCTCATGGCCTTATGCCTATAATCTGTCCCGGTATCGATATTTGAAATGACCATACCCCGGCCATCAAAATTTTTACCAAATGGAGCATTGATAGACTTTAGGTAATCAATTGCCTCTTCAACTCCAATTTCCTTTCTAGCATGATTCATCATTGGCTGGACTTTTTGTGATCGTTCAACCGATGAGATACCTTCTATTAGTTTAATCTTATCCAAATTATCTGGAGTTGTTTCTATTGCAACACCATTAAAAACCGTATCATAAGTATATAAAACTTTTGTATCCTTAAGATTGGATAATTCCTTGATTGCTTTTTCTACAGATTCTTTATCTTTAAATTCAGCAATATAGACAAGTTTATCCTCTTTTTTGGGACTTTCTGGGTCTTTACTTGCAGACGAGTCCGCTTTATCTCCTTGGGATTGATTGGAATCTTCTTTGATTTTTTCTTCTTCATTGCTAGTTTTATTATCTCTCACAGATTCTTTACTAACAACTTCTTTTTCCTCAATAACCGTTGTTTTCTTCTCTTCAGTATCCTTTGAAGTTTCTATAGCATTATGAATATCTTCAAGTTTTTCTTTGTTTTCGTTTTGTTTACCTACTACTTTTTCTTTATCAGATATTTTTAAAGAATCTTCAGAACTAGGTGTATCTGCTAGGATTACCTCATTAGGGACATATGCTGCTAAAATAACTGCAGCTGTGGTTAATGACAATACTGTACTTTTTTTCATTTTAATTCCTTACATATTTATTTAACTTCCAATAGATAGAAAACTTTAACTTTGCTAGCCTTTGTTATAAAAAGTTTTACTAAGTATTATCTAGGAAATAGAGTAGTGCATTTATATATAATTGTTAACTCTCTGAAAATAGTATATCAATTAAAAAAATTTAAGTCAAGAAAAATTAATATGCATTAATTTATTTTTTAATACGTATTAAAAATAAGGTTAAGTCAAAAAAATTCGTAGTTAACTGGGATACATTATAAGCACATTCACATAATCAAAAATAGTAGGAATCAAGTTGAACCACTACCAAAATCACAAAGTCAAACATCATTGATGAAATATCAGCGCTATTAAATAATATAAAAAACCGCTAAGAACTTGGCTTAACGGTTATTTTTCTACATATCTAATTTTTCAAATCTTCAGTCGTTTATCTACCTATAACCTAGGCTTTATGAGTGTCTTGCTCTAGCAACTAATACTCAATGAAAATCAAAAAACAAACTAGGAAGCTAGCCGCAGGTTGCTAAAAGCACTGCTTTTAGGTTGTAGATAGAACTGACGAAGTCAGTCACATATATACGGCAAGGCGACGTTGACGTGGTTTGAAGAGATTTTCGAAGAGTATGAGCTAAATCGGCGATTACACTTACAATATAGCACTCTGAGAACAGATGTCAAGGAATTTTCATCTTTATTAGAAAAAGCCTGTCCTGAGACAAGGCTTTGATAACATCTATGCTAAGAACCCGCACTTTCGTAGGCATCTAAACCACTATCCCAAAGTTTAAGGGAAATGACAAAGAAAACCATAGAAATCAACATCAAACCTCCGATGTTAAAGATTACATCCTTGTCCTGCAAGAAATAGCTGGCAGGATAATAGGCTGTAAAAGCGAAAGGCACGATAAAGCTAATCAACCAACGAAGAAATGAATTGTAAATGGAAATGGGATACTTGGCAAAATCATTAAACATATAAAAAATGTAAATCATGGCGCCTGACTGTTTGGTCCAAAAAGCGATACTAGATGTCGCGATTTTCAAGGAAGTATAAATCAAGGTAGCAAAAGGAATACAAACTAGGAAAATCAGGAATTTTGGAAGAGTCCAAGCAATGCTAGATACCGTTGTCGCTAGTAGGATCCCACCAACCAAGAGTTCGCCCAAGGCATCAATCTGAAAGGTTTCAACTAGGATGTGAAAGAGAGGATTGATAGGACGAGTCAGATACTTGTCAAACTCTCCCTTTCTCACCAAGCGTTGTCCCAATGCCCAGAGATTATCAAAAAAGAGATGGTCCAATCCCTTAGGAATCAAGGAAAAACCATATATAAAGGCAATTTCTTGGAAGGACCATCCTTCTAGCGAGGGGATATGTTGAAAGATGACATTGAGAAACAATAGGTTCAGGCCTTGAGTCAGAAAGACTCCCAGGACTCCAACCACAAAATCCACCTTGTATTCCATGATCTGTTTGATGTATTGTCTGATAAAAATCAGATGCATGCGTTGATATTTTTTCATACTACCCTCCTTGAATGGTGATAAATGACTGGACTCGTTTCCAAATCAACTGAGACAAGCCTACCATCACTAAGAGCCAGAAAAACTGCAAAGCGAGCGCCTGAATCATCTGACTGGCATCGTATTTCCCAACGATAATCATGACCGGAGTGTAAATCAAGGATGAAAAAGGCAAGAAGGACAGAATATCTGAAACAACCTTTGGAAAGAAAGCCAAGGGAATCAAACTTCCAGACATAAAGGCCACTATGGAAGTCTTGAGGAGATTGGAACCCCAAAGATTTTTAAACACAAAGGCAGAAAATCCAAAGCAAATATTAAAGAAAAAGTTAATCAGATAGGCCAGCGTTAAGCTAAAAAGATAAAGGACAGTTAATCCCAGCACTTCTACAATCCCTTGCCCAGATACGATTTTCATCAAAACAATGACACTTAAAAATGGAAGGCCAACGCTGATAAAAATCAACCACTTGGAACCAAGCTCAGTGAAAAGATAAGAGGCCGCAAAATGCACTGGTCTCAGTAAGCGCATGATAATGGAACCATCCTTGACCTCCTCCCCAATCATAAAAGAAGAATCTGACCTAGTAAGAAGATTGGTCACAAAACTCATAATGATGTAGAGGGTGATATCCGCCATACTGAAGCCCTGAATTAAAGACTCCTGGGAGGAATCAAAGACTGCCTTCCAGAGATAAAAGGCTACAAAAGCCCCCATGACATCCCCAATCCGATAGAGAATAAAGTTGACTCGATAGGTAATCAACTCCTGAACACCTGCATTGATAAAGGGTTTATAACGTCTCCACAATTTGACCATCTTAGAGCTCCTTTCGGTAGAAGCGGCGGATAATATCCTCGATATCTGTATCCACCATTTTCAAATCGCGGATTTCAAAATCAGACAGGGTTTGCTTAATAATATCAGCTGATTGGTAGCGAGAACTATCAAACTCAATGTTGAGGCTATTCCCCTGTCTATCAATTGTCATATCCGAAAAGCCTTCATAGTGAGAAAGGAGATGACTTTGACCTGGTAGCAGTTCAAAGGAGAGAGTCTTCATCTTACCAAATGTTTCCTTGAGCTGGCTCACCGTTCCATCAAAAATCTCTTGCCCCTTATCAATCATAAAAATCCGATCACATAGCTGCTCAATATCACTTAAGTCATGGGTGGTCAAGAGAATGGTCGTCTCTTCCTCCTGATTGATCTGAGTAATAGCCCGACGAATATTGTCCTTGACCGAAACGTCCAAACCAATGGTCGGCTCATCTAAAAAGAGAACCTTGGGATTGTGAAGTAAGGAAGCCGCAATATCAGCCCGCATCCGTTGCCCCAGTGAAAGAGTCCGCACGGGATCCTTGATAAAGTCCTTCAAATCCAAGACTTCATTCAAAAAGTCCATTCGCTTATGAAAGAGCGAGTCTGGCACATCGTAAATCTCCTTCAAGACCGTGTAGGTCTCTTGTAAAGCCAAATCCCACCATAGCTGGGTGCGTTGTCCGAAAACGACTCCAATATCCTTGACATAATCTTGGCGATTGTCCTGGGGAATCTTGCCATTAATCCGACAAAAACCAGATGTCGGTTTCAAAATCCCTGTCAGCATTTTGATGGTTGTCGACTTTCCAGCACCATTTGCCCCGATAAATCCTAAAATCTGCCCTTTTGGAACTTCAAAAGTCAAATCTTTGACCGCTTCAAAGGTCTGCTTTTCAGGATGAATAAAGGAACGTAAAGCCCCCTTCAATCCCGGTTCCTTAACAGTCTTCACAAAATTTTTCTGAAGATGTTCCACTTCTATCATTGCCATATCTATCTCCCTATCGCAAGGAATAGCAACATTGTATTTTTGACTACAAATATTCTAAATCCTTACTTTCTACACCTTCTACATTTTATTGCTACAGAAGGCTTTATACCAACCTATTATAGTCCAATAAAAACTAGAATGCAAGCGTTTGCTTAAAGTTTATGAAATTGAAAATTTTTCTCATAAAATGATATTTTTAATCCAATATTCTGGCTTAATAGTTCCCTTAAAACACCAAAAAACCCACCCAATAGGCAGGTTTCTATTCTGTATTATTCAGCTAGATTATGCTTTACCTTCTGAACCGAATACATCGATACGTTCTTCAACTGATGCTTGGATAGCTTTTACACCGTCAGCCAAGAATTTACGTGGGTCGAAGAGTTTTTTCTTGTCGTATTCTGCTTCGTTTGCTTCGTAGTCACGAGCAAATTTACGAGTTGCGTTAGCAAATGCGATTTGGCATTCTGTGTTAACGTTAACTTTCGCAACACCAAGTTTGATAGCTTCTTGGATTTGCTCATCAGGAATACCTGAACCACCGTGCAATACGATTGGGAATCCTGGAACAGCTTCAGTCAATTTTTGCAAGTGATCAAGGTGAAGACCTTTCCAGTTTTCTGGGTAAGGACCGTGGATGTTACCGATACCAGCTGCCAAGAAGTCGATACCAGTTTCAACCATTGCTTTAGCGTCTTCGATTGGAGCCAATTCACCATCACCGATGATTCCGTCTTCTTCACCACCGATAGTACCAACTTCAGCTTCTACTGATACACCATTTGCATGAGCAAATTCTACAACTTTACGAGCTTTTTCAAGGTTTTCTTCAACTGGAAGGTGTGAACCATCAAACATAACTGAAGTATAACCAACTCGGATACACTCAAGTGCATCTTCGTAGTGACCGTGGTCAAGGTGGATAGCTACTGGTACAGTGATACCCATTGATTCAACAAGGTTAGCGATCAAGTTGCGAGCAACTTTGTAACCACCCATGTATTTAGCAGCACCCATTGAAGTTTGGATCAAAACTGGAGCTTTTTTAGCTTCTGCTGCGCGCAAGATAGCTTGAGTCCACTCAAGGTTGTTTGTGTTAAATCCACCAACTGCATAACCGTTGTCACGAGCTGCTTGGACAAATTTTTCTGCTGAAACGATTGCCATTTTATCAGGCCTCCTGTATATTTTTATGGGTCATCCCATTTACATTGTTCATTTTATCACTTTTTGACAAAAAAATCTAGTTTTTCCCGCAGTTTCGATTGAATTTCTTCTAGCTTCATCTATGTAAACCCTTTCTCTGCCTAGCCTTAGGCAACTTTTGGAAAAGCTATAAAGAAGGTTAAGCGATTCTCTTGCATTTCAAAACGATAGGGTAATTTTTCATGTTCCAGTAGACTCTTGACCACAAAGAGCCCCATCCCCGAACCCTTGGCCTTGCGACTAGCATTATCAGAAAAAGACTGGGCCAGTTTTTCCTGTTCTTCTGGGCTACAGCTATTCTCGATAAAAAGTTCCCCTTCTCTCTCTCCGATGCGGACCAAGCCACCTGGAACAGAATGCTTGATAGCATTGCTGATGAGGTTAGAAAGAATCAATTTCATCACAGATGGATTTAGATAAGCCTGCTGGTGGTTCAAACTATTGTCAATCTGAAGTTCTCTCTCCTTGGCTAGCAAGGCATAATCCTTAACCAGAATTTGCGTCATCTGGAGTAAATCAATTGTTTCCCTATCATCTCGTAATTCCTGCACAGAAGAGAGGGAAAGTATCTGGAGAACATGGTGATTGAGCTCATCCACAATCCCCAAAGCAACTCCAAGATAGTGATCTCTATCCTTATAACGACCGATATTCTCTTTCATATTTTCGATTAGGATTTTCAAACTGGCCAGCGGTGTTTTCAGTTCATGAGAAGCCCCTCGTAGGAACTCAACCTTCATCTTTTCCAGCTGGAGAATGGCTTCATTCTTGTCATGCAAGTCCGCAATAACAGTCAAAAGGTGCTGATAAAGGCTATTGATTTGTTCCTTGAGATCCCCAATCTCATCCTTGGAATCCACGCGCAATCGTACTTGGGCATCCAAATCCATCATCCGACGGGTCACCCACTTGATTTCCAAAATCGGGGCAACAATGGTCCGAGCATATATATAAGCCACCAAAAGGGAAATTAGAAAGGATGCCAACAAGGTATAGGGCAAAAATTGAAGACTAATCTGCTCAGCCTCCTTTTGCAAGTCCATGGACGCTAGAAACTGAAGAGTCATGGTACTTCCGTCTTGCGTTTTCACCTCACGCTCCTCGATAAAGAGGGAGGTAGTTTGACGTTCCGTGTCCAGAGGAAGACTGTCCTTGACCTCCAACTTGTCCTCGGTCATCTCCCCCTTGACAGCCCCCTTGATCTCACTGGTTTGGGAATACAGGTCTAGGACTTGCTCGATACTCTGCCTATCCTTTCCTTCTAGGGACTGGGCAATAGCTGTCGCTTTCTGACCAATGGTTTCCTGACGGTGGCTCAGATAAGTCGAGGGAAAGAGAAAATAAATGGCTAAATGAAGACAGACGACTAGAAGACTAAAAATCGAGAAGGTATAGATAAATATCTTTGCAAATAAACCTGTTCGTTTCATTTTCGCTCCAATTTATAACCAACATTGCGCACAGTGAGGATGCAGTCCAAATCTAGCTTTTTCCGCAGTTCCTTGATATAGACATCAATGACACGGTCAAAGGGAACCTCATCTGTCGCCTTCCAGACCGCATCGATAATCTGAGACCGAGTCAAGGCCCGGCCTTCATTTTTTACCAAATAATCCAAAATTTCCAACTCTTTGGCATTGATGGCGACTTCTTGACCTGCGAGGCTTGCACTATAGCTCTCAAAATCCACCTTGGCATCCTTATAGGAGAAGACTCGTCCCTTATCATAATAGCGCTTGAAAATCGCGTCCACCCTTACTTTTAAGAGGGAGAGGGAGAAGGGTTTTTCCAGATAGCCATCCGCCAGAGAAGCAAAAGCACTCATCTTGTATTCCTCATCCTGAAAAGCTGTCAACATCAAGACAGGAACCTGACTGATTTTACGAATCTCAGATAGGACTTCTAGACCATTGAGCTTGGGCATCTGGATATCCAGTAAAACCAAGGCTACTTCATAGTTGGAAAATTTTTCTAAGGCTTCTTGACCGTCTGCTGCCTCAATGGTTTCATAACCGCAATCCGTCAAATAGTCACTGACTCCCTCACGGATCATCTCTTCATCTTCTACAATTAAAATTTTCATACTTTAACTGCTCTCTTTTTTATTTTTCTTATAATAAATACCTACTCTATTTATTATAGCCTCTTATTGGTCTTTTGTCTTTAAGAAACTTGCTACTAGATAAAACAAAGAGAGCCTATCGCTCTCTCTGCTCACATTTCACTCCCTATGGAAGGAAGGTTATTTGGTTGCTTTTGAAAATGTTACAACGTAGTTATAATCTTTCCCATTAGCTTGATAGACATAGTCCTCTTTGAAAGTGTAGCCGCGTTTGCTCAACTCTTCTCTCTTAGCTTCAACTTGGCTCTTTGCCGCTGCTTTCACCTGTTCAGGTGTTAAACCTTCCGCGATTTCAAGAGAAGTTCCATCAATATCTCCTAGGAAACCTGCAATATCTTTCATTTTATCAAAGTTATAAAATACATTTACTTTGACCTTTTGAGGAGCTGGCTGTTCCAGACTTCTACGATTTCTGCTAGCGCGTGGTTGAACTGCTGGAGCCATTCTGAAACCTGTGGTTCCTACCGGTTGCGTTTTGGCTTCTTTTGTGAATTCTATAACATAATCATAGTTATCTCCACCCTCAACGATTTGATCCAAGTCTGTTTTTGACGTAACTGTAAAGCCTTGTTTTTTCAGTTTCTCAATTTGAGCTTTTGTTTTTTCTTCAATAGCTCGTTTTAAGTCTTCTTTAGATACATCTCCGGAGACAGTAAGCATATTTTCACCACCTAATTCTCCTAATGCTCCAGCTATATCTTTAAGGGCTTTTAAATTATAATAGATATTTATTTGTTTTGTTTTATTTGATAAATCTCTTTTCACAACTTTTTTAGCTCTTACTTGAACTTCTGGTGCAATTCTGAAACCTGTAGTTCCTGTTTTCTCTTTAGTGAAAGTTACTACGTAGTCATAATGAGTTGCGTCTGCTTGATCAATACCTACAAAATATTCATCAGCAATCTTGTATCCTTTTCTTTCAAGTTCTGCTTTCTTCTTATCTATTCTTGCTTTTAAAATAGATTTCAAAGCATCACCAGAGACATCTTTTGGTATGTCAACTTCATTTTTACCACCTAAATCATCAAAGAATCCAGGAATATCTTTCATACCATCAAAATTATAATAAATAGAAACTTTATTTTGAGGTTCATCTACACTTCTTGCACGACGTGTTACACGTGGTTGATACACTGGTGCATTTCTAAAAGCTGTATTTTCTGGTGTACTATTTCCATGCCCAATAACATTGTTATCTCCAATATGTGTTCCTGCTGGTCCGTTTCCAGATAATCCTGAATTTGTGTAATCTGGTTTACCTTGGTCAACTCCAGGAGTATTAATCTTAGCTAAGTCATCTGAATAATTGTCCACTACAGCCGCTTGATCTTCCGTAGTTTTTGCTTGTTTCATTGCTTCTTTAGCTTTTTTTGTATATTCTTCTACATTTAATTTAGCAGCTTCTTTTTCACTAGATGATAGACTACTCGACTCAATTTCTTCTAATTTAATATTTTTACGTGACTCTAACTCGGAGTCATTTTCCTCTAGACCTTTTTCAACATCATCTTTTGGTTCAGTTGGATTGTTCTGATTATTTGAATCCGCTGGAGTGTCTTCTGTTGTGCCTGAACCTGCTGGTTGGTTTTCCGCTGGTTGCGATGGAGTTGGTTGTTCTGTTGCTCCTGGCGCTGCTGGTTGATCTTCTACCGGTTTCGCTGGAGTTGGGGTTTCTGTTGCTCCTGACGCTGGAGTTTCTTCAGCTGGTTGCGCTGGAGTTGGGGTTTCTGTTGCTCCTGGCGCTGCTGGTTGATCTTCCACAGGTTGCGCTGGAGTTGGGGTTTCTTCAGCTGGTTGCGCTGGAGTTGGGGTTTCTGTTGCTCCTGACGCTGGAGTTTCTTCAGCTGGTTGCGCTGGAGTTGGGGTTTCTGTTGTTCCTGACGCTGGAGTTTC